>JALVJU010000401.1 GCA_027034005.1 Marinilabiliaceae bacterium | reverse complement strand
TGAAGGATACTTATCCTCATGCCAACCTGTCCGTTCCGGACGAGATTTCCGCTTGCATCCCTTATCACTGCCTGGTAGCTCATTGCTTCAGGCGATTGTGCAAAAGCAACTACAGGAATGAACAACAACAATGCAATTAAAAAATCAGATATTCTTTTAATTGCTTTTTCCGTACTTAAAACTAAATTTTTCATTGTGTTTGGTTTATGGATTTTACTTCTTGATTATCTTGAACACTTTCATCTCATCAGATGAAGTATCGCTTCTGTAAATGACCTTTAAAAAATATGTTCCATGAGGCAATCCGCTCATGTTTATCAAGGACTCAACACTTGTTATCTTCTTATTCTCAAGAACTTTTCCCTTGATATCAAGCAGTTGATAGTACATGTCTTTAATATCATGTCTGCCTGCTAACAACCTGAGGTTATCCTTTACCGGGTTAGGGTATGCCTTAAACTCAAGAAGGATATCTTCGGTGTTTTTTATGGCAGTGGAAACAGATATTTCGTAGGGTTGCTGCACTCCCTGTGCTACCGACCCGTCTGTTCCGGTGATGGTAGTGTAAACCATCTGCCCCACGGAATAACTGACCGAGCCGTTGTTGTCTGATGATGCATTGCCGCCTGAGGTTAAAACTGCTTCCTGTGCGTTAATGCTAACCATTGCCGTAATGAGCATCGTTATTAATGTTAGTAGTTGTGTTTTCATGATAGTTAGAATTGGTTATTAATATTTCTAAATGTTAAGCTCTTTATTAACTGTTGTCTGTCCTGACCGTATATCCACCTCTATTTCTTTTGGCCATTCCGGTTTTACCCTTATGGATACAAAGCTCTGATTTGATATCTTTTTAGAAAGCAGCAGATGTTTTTTGTCATCAATGACATTTATGCTGCCTGAAAGCAGTATGTCAGACTGGATAACAATATTTGGCTTGAGGTATGTAATTATTACCATGGCTTTTTTTTATTAAATGTATGGCAAGTTGGTGCGGATATGAAAAAACAGAGGTAAGGTTTTGGTAAGGTAGTTTTATGTTCCGTTAGAAACAGGTAAAGTGTCATTTTGTTATTTTACTGAAACACAGAAGATAAAACTTTAACATAGGTAAATTGCCGGTAAAATATTTTTTACTACCTTTATTGTTGACTAAGCCTAACCAATATCTTTTGCAATGTTACACTCATTAAAGTTACTCCTGCTTCCACTTTTTTTAATCCCCGGTTTCCATATATTTGCACAAAATATACTTACCGACAGTCTGATAACTGTTCTTCCAAAAACAAAAGGCATTGAAAGATTAAAAACGCTAAACCAACTTATTGACCTGAACCTGTACAGCGATCCGGATACTTCATCTTACTTTGCGAACCTGTTACTGAAAGAAGCAACTGAAAGGTCTGATAAAAAATTCATGGCAAATGCATACCGGGGCTTGAGTATTTGCAATTTTTACAAAGCAAAATACTTCCGGGCCGAGGACGATATTCGGAATGCCGTACGCATACAGGAAGAGACCGATGACACCCTGGGGCTTGCAAATTCCTATAAAATACTTACAGGGATATACTGGGAAACAGAACGGTATGACAAATCCATTGAAGTGTCTTTAAAAGCATTGAAATTGTACGAGAACGCAAATGACATGCCCGGCGTTATTTCCTCACTAAACAACATTGGCCTTATCTACAAAAGAACAGGGAATATTAAAGAATCGCTAAAACACTACAAGAAAGCTCTCAGGTACGAGGAAAAATACCATACCGGTTACAATAAAGGAAACCTGTTCAACAATATTGGTATCTCATACAAAATGTTAGCCGAATATGATAGTTCCCTTGTGTATTATCGTAAAGCACTTGCAGAGTACAAAAAAAGCGACCTTAAAAGCGGAATAGCAACTATTTACCTTAACATCGGAAATATCTATGTTAACCGGGACAAGAGTGATTCTGCATATATTTACTACAACAAAGCCCTGTCACTGGCTGAAAAATACGACAAAACACTGTTAAACGAAATTTATACCGGCTTGGGCAAGTATTACCATAAACAACATAACTACAAAAAAAGCATTGATGTATACAATAAGGTTTTATCACTTGCTGTCGGGAATGGTGACCTTGACGATGAAAAGGATGCAAGACATGACCTGTATGCCCTTTATAAACTGACGGGAAACAAAGCTGCGGCCCTTTCACAGCTTGAAAAATACACATCGCTGAAAGATTCCCTGGATCTGGCAGATGCAAAAGTGACTATTGAAAATCTGGAATCGAAATTTGAGAATGAGAAGAAACAGATGCAGATAGAGAAGCTGACAGAAATAAAAAAAGCGGATGAGCATATTAAAACACTCTTGATGGTAATTGTTGGTTTTTTGTTTGTCATACTGGTACTGACAGTTATCGTCTTCATCCAGAAAAGGAAGAAGGCATCTCTGAAACGGGAACTGTTAAGGTCGGAAAAAGAGATGCTTGAAACAGACAACCAAATAAAAAGCCGCCAACTGACCTCTCAGGCGTTGATGATGATGCAAAAGAACAGTCTGCTCGGTGAGATGCTCGAATCCCTGAAAGAGTTTAAAACACTACCTGATGAATCGCAAAAGGTCATAAACCGTATAAAACAGCAACTAAAGCAAAGCATACATTCTTCGGAGAAAGACTGGGAGCTATTCAGACACTATTTTGAAGAGATAAACCCCGATTTCTATCCAAAACTTCTCGCGATAAACAGTAAGATAACTCCCTCGGAACTGAAGCTGAGCGCCCTGATAAAACTGAATTTCAACATCAAGGAGACTGCCGCACTGCTGAACATCTCCCCAAACAGTGTTAAGACAACACGCCACGTTCTGCGGACAAAACTCAACCTCGACAAAAGCGAGAATATCCATGATTTTCTAAACAGGTTGTAACTTGGGGATACCGAATGAAAAAGGAAAAGGGCATGGTTTTTAAACCATGCCCTTTTATTTTACTTGAAGAAATACCGCTTTACTTTATCAGCAGTTTCCTCGATATCGTCTTCTCGTCAGTCTCTATCACCACAAGATAAACACCTTTGGGCAGGCCGCCTGTATGTACCGTTTGCTTGTCGTCACCTGTCCATTTCGCCACTTTCAGTTCACTGCCTGTGGCATCAAGGAGTTTTATCCTTTTCACGTTGTTGCCTTCGGCATAGACTGTGAAGTACGATGTACACGGGTTTGGATAAACTATCACATTGTCATCGGTAACTTCAAGTTCGGTGTTAGTGGCCGTGGCAAAGAAGATATTTACCTGGTCATTTGCCGAACTTTCACCGTCCGATACCACAACAACAAATGTCAGTACAGTATCCCGGGAGATGGACGGAGCGGTGAATGCCGGAGTTGCGCTCTGGTCATCATCAAGGGATATGCCGTCAGGGGCATACCAGTGATAGGTTATACCATCACCATCGGGATCGTACGATGCCGAAGCATCAAGGGTATATCCTTTGCCCGCTTCCACATAGAAATCGTTTCCTGCCTTGGCTACCGGTGCATGATTGTTTTTATCGATAAACCACTTCAGTGATGCTTCACCGCTGCCCTCAAGTCCACTGCGGTACTTGTGCAGCCCCGCCATGTTAACACTAAGTGTGTAGTTGCCGTAACGGGCTTCCAGATTTTCAAGCCCCAGGATCGCATAAGTGGTATCCGACAACTGATGTACAGCCACACCTGTAAGAACAACCTCGGAGCCATCATCATCCTTAGTCAGTTTAAGCAGGCCAAGGTCGATGGAACTCTCGGCAAGCTTGTCAGAAACACTAAAGATGACAGAGTCGGGATGGGCCCTCAGGAAAACAGTACTATCGATCCTCAAAGCACCGGCCGGTGAAGTCCGGTCAACAACGATACTGAGCTGTGACGAACTGTAGTTGCCGATACTATTGACAGTATGTACATCAAGCAGGATATTTCCTGGTGATGTTATCTCAACAGGGACCGAAAGGTTCCCGGAGTTGATACCGGAAGTATCCGCAAGAAGCGTAAGGTTATCGAAATCGTTCCGGTAAACTTCGATATCCATATTGTCGCTCATCACTGTCATGTTCACATTTAGCGATGTGGCCGATGTTACGTTATCGGCATCCGAGTTTCCAAGATCGGGCGTGATGTGCAAGTCCTGAACGGCAAGGGGCGCAGTGCGGTCAACTGTCCAGTTAAACTCTGCCGTGCCTGTTCCGTATATCCCTGCCTCATCGTTCACCTCGTTCATCAACACCTTGAGGGTATAATCACCTTCGTAGTAGGTCAACAACCTAAACTGCGTTAGATACCAGATACTGTCGGTTACGTTATCGAAGTGCACCTGTGACAAGGGCTGCTGCACTCCGTCTTTCCACAGTTCCACAGAATTGACATCGATACCGTAAACCGGTTCGCTGAACCTGATCTGTATTCCGGTGTAGTGATGCGAATCAAAACCGTTGTCAGCATCAGGTGTAAATGACAGAACAACAGGCGGTGTAGTATCCATCTTCCAGGAAACCGGTTGCTCTATCAGGCCTTTTTCGCCGTCAAGGTTGGCAATGTTCTTAAGATCGACAACAAGGGTGTACTCCCCGTCAACTGACATCAGGCTTGCCATGCCCGATATCTTGAAAGTCTGCGACTCTACATCCATCTTTGCCACGGATAGCGAGGATGCAACCTCTGCCCCATTCCGCAAAAGACGGAAACGCTCAGGAACTACAGTGTTGGCATCAACAGGCATGTTGAACTTCACAAGACAGTAATCGAACGCAGTGGTGATTATGCTGTCGGGTATACCGATGAACTCATCAACAGCAGGCACATTAAGGAACTGTGTCCAGAGAACCTGTTTACCGGTCTGTCCTTTATTCCCGTCAAGTGCCGTTATCTCAGCTGACTGAACTGTAAAGGCATACAGTCCGTTACCTGTAGTCAGTGATGAAAGGTCGATGTTGTATGTCACACTGTCTGTTTGTATTATCGAAACAGAATTGTCCATGATATCGTCACCGCCCTGCAGGCGCAGCATCATATCTTCGTAAGTGAATGTTGAGGCATCTATCGGTTTGTTGAAATGCACATTGAGCGAAGTCACCGGTTGCGAAGTGACCGCTGTGGGAGCATGATAGATGGAATCGATCTTCAATGGACGGTTGTTCAGGAATCTCCAGACAACAGTATATTCATGTTCGCCTGTTTCCTCAAGGTTGTCCACGATATGGAACATATTTTCGTACACGGGGTCTCCACCGTCAGGCAGTGTAACAAATGTGAGCCAGGCATTGTCGAGAGGTATTTCCACACCGTCCCAGTTACGGGTAACTCTAACTATCTCGTAGTTTCCGTTGCCCGGATCAGGGATCTTAATGTAGTTCCACCCCACTTTATTGTTCACTATCTTAAGCGTTGAACTCGACAAGCTTCCGGTGAACGAGGCTGCCTCTGCCTTGTAAACATTGAGCACGGCATCACCCTGCGACATGTAAATGGCATCCGGTATATCCTTTGCATCAAACACATCATTCACAAGGAAGTCGCTGATACCGTCATCGCCGGCACCATATACCTTCACGCTTTTGATAAGCTCGTGCAGTTTTGCACCGCTGATCAAACTAAGGTCGGGATTGCCACGGCTGTCGAGATGTGTCACATTGGTCTCGTAATCCACAAAGTGGCCCAACAGGTCACTGGTAAACCACCACTGCCCTATCGATGCCGACTTTGCAGGAATGGAGCCAAAATTGATGTTGGTAAGCCCAAGTTGACGCTCCTGTCCGTTCAGGTTTGACCCTACAAGGGCAAAATGGATAGACAATCCTTTTTCATTATCAACGATCACAGGCTGGGCCGATTCCACCCTTACGTTTTTAGCCGTCCCGTAACCATTGTTCACGATCATGAGTCCCAGCTCGGCAGGAACTATAGGCTCTATCACATCCTTAGTAAGCGCGTCGTCGCCCAGGATATCGCGCTGCATGAAATAATGGAGGTAGAGGTCCGGCGATGGATTGACCTGTAAGGTCACCGGGCTGAGCGGCTTGGTAACCGTAGCCCCCGTAAACGGGTCTTTGTACGAGAATGTGCCGCCAAACGAATAGTTCTCCGGCACCTCGGGCGCTGCCCCTTTCTCAGGGATGAACAGCACCGTAGCGCTGCCCTTCTGTTTGCTGCCCAGTACCCCTGTTCCATCAATACCGGTAAGGATATCCAGTGCTTTGGTCTCTATCTCGAACAGGTCGTTGCAAACTTCTCCTTTCTCGTTTTTGATAACAAGGTCAAGCTTGATGTTCTCCATCGGCTTGGTCGCATTGCCGTTTTCGATGGTGAGCGTTCCTTCAAATGCTTCACGGGTCATCACCAGTTCCTGTGACAGTTTGATTGTCACAGAGGCACATACCGATGACTGGCTCTTCTTCTGAAGCTCCATGAAGTAACTCAGAACATGCTCAAACATCTCTCCAACACTGTTGTAGCCCCGGCTTTGGGCATAATCCAGTATATCGTTCCTCGCACTAAGAAGAGAATCAATGAGGTTCTTATTAACAATGTCGGGATGCAACGCGTCAGGCTCAAGGATATTTTGCGCCCAGGCATCCACACTGTTATTCCAGCGTGTTGTAAAGTAATCAACTTCGGCAGGAGTTATATCTGAGCCGGCAACTGCAACTTTAACAGCCTGCACATCGGTCGTGGTAAAGTGCCTGAACCCTTTGATTTCATCGTTTGATATCAACATAAGGTCATTAAACCCTTCCTTGTTTTGCCAATCTATATTGCCCATTATCTCATCGGCATAGGATATCCTTGCATTGTGAAAGTCTATCACATGGTTATTTTCAGTTATAAGTTGCCAAATGAAACTGATAAATGCAGAATTCTGAACAGGTAAAACGGCTGCACCAGCAATTCCACCTTTAAGTTTGGAACCTTTATCTCCTGAGGTATTGGCAGCTGTTCCACCTGAATTATCACTCGGTCCACCCGGAGGCCCTCCAGCATTTTGATAGATACACAGAAGAGCCATGCCTACACCATATGGACATCCTAATTTACCCTTTGGAATACATCCAACAAAATCATCTAACTGAACACCATCGGTAAAGCCCCACAAACATCCCAAAGCATCATGTACTCCCGTACACCCCATTAGTGCTCCTACCATAGCATTGAAACAAGGATCGCAGCCCACTCCTTCCGACTTGGTATAACTTGAGCTTCCTGCACCGCTTTCTCCACCATCGCATACGCCTTCACATCCGCCACCAAGCCCCGATCCGGAACCAATAGCCCCACCGCCTCCTCCGAGGCAGACCCTTCCTGAGATAGTGAACAGAGCGCCTGCCTGATGAAGCTTCCTGTCATCACCGCACTTGTAGTCGTACAGTGTCAGGGCAACATCGTTACACGGCCCCGTTGAGTTTATGCTTGCAGCACCTTTTAATGGTGACGATGTGCCACCAATGGCAACATCAGGAGCTTTCTCTCCCGACGGGGCCGAAGTGCGCCGCTGCATCACTACAGGAACCTGTATGGCCTGCTGTGCCAGCAACTGAGTGCCTGGGAAACTGAATATCCATTCGTATTCGGGATCATCCTCCGGAAACTTCAATTCTATGTTATCAGCTGTTATCAGCCCTTTGTTGGTTATGGTCACCATGAAGGTATATTTCTCGTCGCCGAGAAGTTCAGGCATCTCCTTGGGCATCTCCATCACGACCACCGGAACAGGCACATTGGTCTCGTACTTCATTATCAGGTCAACCTGATAGTGGTCTTCAAGGTCAACGGGCACTACGTCCCATGTGTAGGTAATGGCCTGGAAATCGAGAAAGACAGACTTACGTGTATCCCTTCCCGGATCAACAGTCACGTTGTTCTGATAACCGTCGTGATGCTCTTTTTCCACTTTTAATGTGTACTCGCCTTCAGGAATACTGTCGATACGGAAAACGCCTGTCGTGTCCGTGAAGCCTTCACCGATTATCTCTCCCGTGTAAGGATGTGTAAGCACTACATGGGCGCCCTCCACATGAGGGGCTTCATCGGTGAAGTATGTATATTCATCTATCACATCAACGATCAGGTTTCCTTTGTCTTCCGACACGGCCTCCATGTAGTAAGGTATCGAAAGATCCCTTCCATTGGACACATGAAGGACGAAGTTACCTTTTAGCGGAATGTTTAGGGGCACATCGTCGCCTGCATACAGCATCAGCGTTACAACAATGGTATCGCCCGAGGCAATATCATCCAGCTTTGCAGGCGAAACTAGGGACATGTAGTCCACATCCGGCAATTCAATGTTCACTTCGCCTGTGCCACCTGCGCCAATGTTATGCACTTCTACTTCAAGATACCTTGTTTTGCCTTTTGTAAATGTAGTATTTATGCTTACCGGATCGGCCTCAAGGTTTGCCTGGAGTGCCTGGCAGTAGTAGTAAGTGGTGAAATCGAACTTCACATCTTCCTGCGACACTGCCGTGAGCGGGAACTGCACATAGTTTACACCGTTAGTGGTCTTTCTTCCTACAACCGTATAGTGTATGGTATCCACAGCACCGCCGGCAAGCACAGGAATAGTGTCCATGGTTATCTCGCAACTGTCGGGCAGTTGGTCAGAGTATGCGGTAACATTGTGAAGCGGAATGTTGCTCCTGTTCTTTATGGCGATAGTTCCGCTCTTTGGTACATCTTTTTTGATGTTCCAGATGAAATAATCCTTTGATGCCCTCTCCATGCCCATGATGTCGAAAGCGTCCATCTCCGTATTCAGCTCTTGGCCCGGATAACATGCACCAATACTGAAGTGGCCGGTCTCGTAACTGTACGGCTCAAACAGTGCGCTATAATCGCCATGGTCGTCAGTAGTTGCTTTGATGACCCTTCGTGCACCATCACAAATCACATACACATCAACGTCAACGTTTGCTGCCGCCGAACCGTCGGGCATGGTTGCCGTTCCCGTTATTGTTACGGGCTCTGCCTTCTGAAGCTGCTCGGTAGCTGTTTCTGCCGTAGCAGTGTAAGTAGGATTTATGGACAACAACGACGATTTGGAGTCGTTGTTTTTGTAAACAAGTTCGGTAACAGAGAAATCAGGGTTCGCTTTCGACAACAGGTAATAATCTCCTGTCATGGCGGGAAGTTTAATGACCTCCACAAAGTTTATCGCCGAATCGATCTGTACCGGTTCTTTGGTCATCACCTGGTAGAACATGGTATCGTCATCGCTGATTATGTCGTCTTTCGACAGATAGAAGCTTATTGTCATACCTGACGGGGCAGAGCCGTATCCGCTATTCACTATCTGCGATTCCACGCGCAGAAAATCTTCCGCTTTAGGCGTTGTTGTCGAGACTTCAAGGTCTGTCATCTCCACATCGGGCTTATTGATGTCAGTAACGTAAACCCATACTATACCGGAATTAAAGCCATTGCTCTCACCTGTGATTCCTACCATCTGATTGCCGTCTTCCATGCCGTCATCTTTGGTCTTTACCGGAACCTGCAGAGTAGATTCGCCGGCAGGTATTGTAACCGTTGCAGGCAATTCGACTTCCGAAGTGTCGTTTGTTGAGAGATTTACCTGCAAGTCATTCGTGGTTGCAGTGTTACGGTAAACAGTCAGCGTACCCGCATCGTCCAGCCCCTCTTTAAGCGAAGCAGGCGAAATTGAGAGTTTCAGCGTTGGGCCGTCGTTGTCAAGTATGGTCAGTGTCTTGCTCACAACACCGCCACTGGTAGCTGGTGCACCGCAACTGCACGATGACAGGTAAACAGCGCCTGTGATGGTAACATTGCGTATGCCATCAACCGTAGCATTGTCGATCACCCCGATGTTTATCTTTTTCGACATCTCGTCTTTGCCAAGAGTTATGGATGTAGGAAAATACAGGGCACCCGAGACATTTGCCGAGATAGTGATGTTCACACTGCATGTGCCCGGTTCCGTTCTTTTGATTATGGCTGCAGAAGCATACACCCCGTCTCCTTCGGCCACAGTGTCATTCTCAAGCTCCATCTCGATAGCAGGTATGTCATCATCTTTTATAAAAAATGATTTTTCGGCCGAAACAAGCCCGGAAGAGCTTGCCAGAAGTTTGGTATCGTAATCCAGCTCCCCGATATTGTCCTGAGTGACGATAACCGTTGCATCCGTTGTAGTTGCACCGGCGGGTATAACCACGTAGGCAGGCAGTGTAAACTGCTCGCTGCGGTCGGACGAGAGATAAACAACAGTGCTGTCGGTAATGACCATGTCGCGCGCTATCTGCACGGTAATGGTATCGCCCTCTTTCAGGGTATCGGCAGCATAAGTGAGTGTTAGGGAGGGCACCTCGTCGTCAAGTACTTTTAGTTCAGCTGCATCCGAAAGCGAACCGCCTGATGCCGAGATTGTGATATCCCTTGTGCCGTCAAGGGATGAGTTGTCGTTCACCGTAATGTCGAAAGCCGATGATGAGCTACGTGAAGGAATGGTAACGGAAGCCGGCAGGTTCAACGATCCGGTTTGTGATGCGGTAAGGTTTGCCGTGAGTTCATTTGTGGTAGCGCCGCTGCGCGAGACATAGCAACGCAG
>JALVJU010000400.1 GCA_027034005.1 Marinilabiliaceae bacterium | reverse complement strand
TTCAGGGAAATGAGTCCCAACGCTTTCAAAGAATGTTTTAAAAATTAAAGTGTCAAGGTGTGACATATCCTCAAAGATAATATCGTTCTCCTCGAACAGGTCTTTCAGGTTCTTATTGTCCGCTCCGGGAACATTATAGGACATGATGACCAGAATCCTTGGCAGCAGGGGGGTCACGCTCCTTAAGTTCCTGTCATCCCCGGTCATAGGAGTATTATTAGGAATAATTGCAAAATCCACTTCTTTGTCCTCCAGCATTTTTATTGCTGTATCCTCATAAAGGGTGTATTCGATGCGTATATTTTCATTTAACTCCTGCTGAAGGATATCGACAAGTGTTGAATCTGATATCTTGGCAGATCCCATTTCGGTAACCTTGACCAGTACCATTTCATTCCTTGAGTTTGTACAAGAAATCGAGATAAAAAGAAGAAAGAATACAAAAAAGGTAATGTTGAACTTCATATAAAAACCGGTTAATAATCTTAATCATCAAATATAACATCTGATATCGCTTTATGTTTATTTGAGCATTAATATAATAATTGGATTACGACATGACGCTATACACCAAACGGGTGACAGACGCCAAAGACGATACGCTGTTTTATTTTGAAATCAAATTTAAATAATTTATTTCTGTGCCAGTTCTATTAATGTTTTTTCAAGAGAAGTCTGCGTGTTTTCAACCATACTGGTAGGCCTGTCTGCATTATAGTTGATCAGGTTGCCCTTTTTATCGAAAATCATGTAACATGGCACATAATTAATGCCCATATACCTGAGCAATTTCGCATTAAATCCGTTCATAAAACTGTATTGGCCCTCCCTGGAGAATGTTGCTTTAAAAACCATTTCCCAAACACCTTTATTTTTGGTATTATCGGTTGTCAGGTATATAAATTTGATCGGGTAATCTTTTAATTTTTCTTTCATTTTTTTCGAATAAGGCATAGTAGCACGGCAGGGCCCGCAACCAAGCCCCCAAATATCCAGGTATATGACATTTCCTTTGTTCTGTTCCATGACTTGACCGAATGTAAGTTCGGTATTCGACGTGTCTAAAATTGCCGTTTGTGTAAATTCAGGCCTTAACGGTTTACCTATCAAATTGCGTTTTTCTTTGAACTTACCTAACGATTCTTCAACTGCTTTTATGGGGATGCTGTCTGTAGCTATTTCCTGAAATTTATTATAAATGACCGTATCAAATTTGTCATAACCAAATGAAATACATAACCATTTTGCCATCACGTATTCCCTGGTCTTGCCGTTCAATGAGTCTGTCAGGATAGTTTCCACTGCATCTTTCCATGGTTTGTCCGGCATCAGCTCTTTTGCTTTAGTGAACACTAAGTTTCTCAAGCTGTGTAGATACCTCACAGAAACAACCTTACTGTCATCCATAAAGTAACCAATCTGATTAATCTTTTTGAACTCTTCCGAAAGCTCAAGTGAATCAACCGGTATTTTATTCAAATAGGCATATCTGCGTGGATACCTCCTTATAATGTTTTCATAAACAACCTCATTTTGGATTTTAAAAAAGTCTGTAAACTCTTTGCTAAGCTTATGTTTCTTTGAATATGAATTTAAGAAATCAAGGCGTCGTTTTTTGAAATCCTGCATCGCCACAGCAAATTCATTTGGAGGCAGCTTGCCTTTATTTGTTTCTTCATAAAACAGTCTCATTGTTAGTTTTTCTTTCTCAAGAGCATACATGAAATTATTCTTTTCCGCTCCTTTGCCCTTATAAACTATAGTATCTGCATCGATTTTAATACTGAATTTATCCCCGGGGCTAAGGAATATGTCGTGAAAGAACCTGCCCGATGTAATCTTCCCGTATGCCAGCCTTTCTAAAGGGATATCAATGGAAAAATGTCCGTCACTATCGACAGTGGCAGTGTAATGGTCAGGTAAGTTTTTGAACGGATCGTCCTGTATCCATTCAAACTTTACCTCTTTTATATCCCCAGAGAGAATTTGTCCGTCAATTATTGCCTTGGTGCTTTCATCTTGTGTTTTACATGAGAAGAGAGTAGCACATAATAAACATGCCAAGATTGCTTTTTTCATTTTGAATGTGATTTGGGTTAAGTTTAAATATTGTAAGTTTATTTTAGAGGTGTACAGTTCAAATGTAAAAAAAAAATTATAGTAATTACAAAAAAAGGGGGATGTTTTTTACTACATCCCCCTTTGTTTAACGAACACAAAATGTTTTACATTGTAAGTGGCAATCCTTTGTAGAAATCGAGTATCTTCATTTTCATGATGTACTCATACTTTGCCTGAAGCAGGTTCGATTGCGCTTTCAGGTAATCAGTTTTGGCAAGGTTGTAATCCACCGAATTCACAACGCCCACATTGAATTTCTCTTCCGTGTACCTGAATGTCTCCCTGAAAGACTCTACCGCATCGATGCTTGACCGGTATTTTTTGTATGCGGCCACGGCGTCGGTATATGCCTGCTGTATCTCTTTTCGCAGGTTCAGCTTCTCCTGCTCAAGCTGGTACTGTGCATCCCGTACGCCAAGTTTAGCATTGTTCACCTCGTTGCGTATCTGCAATTTGTTGAAGATAGGTATTCTCAACGAAGCCCCGATATAATAGTTCCTTGTGGATTGCAACTGGTCCCACAAAGGCCGGTTGTAACCGTTAGGGTCATCGTTAAGCCAGTTGGCATTTGCCCCAAGACTAAAATTCAGGTTCAGGCTCGGGTAGTAATTTCCCTTTGCCATCTTCAAAGCGTACTCAGAGCTTTTCAAGGAGTATTCGGTACTTTTTATCTCCGGCATTATATCGAGTGCTGTGGAGTAGATGGTCTCCGGGGGATCAGGAACCTCACCTGCCGAATCGGGAAGAACAGGAGTTACAATATCAAAATCCTTCGTATCCTTCAGGTCAAGCAACTGGGCAAGGTTTAACAGTGATACTGAAAGGTTGTTCTCCTGAATGGTCACGTTCAGCGCCTCTTTTGCACTTTGTGATTTCAGCTCAAGGTATTTCCCCCTTGCAAGCTTACCTGCATCAACAAGTATCTTTGTGCGCTCCATCTGAAGTTTCGTAGTCTCAAGTTGCTCTTTGGCCACTTTCAACAGTTCCTTGTCAAACAGGATCTGAAGATAAAAACCCGTTATCTGAAGCGAGATATCATTTTTGATCTTCTCTGAATTTTTCAGTGCTGCCGCAAGGTCAAACTTGTCACGTTTGATAGTGTTGTTTGTAGTTAACCCTTTAAACAAATTCACATTACTTCCAAGGCCGGAATTGAACGATTGTGTGTTACGGTCAACGTTCTTTGCCTCCTGCTGTATCCATGTATAACCGAAATTGAAGCTATATCCCACCTGGGCATTAAGGTCGGGCAGACGGTTCAGCTTGCTCTGCTTTAGGGTATTCGATTTGTACATGGTGTTTAGCACCTGCCTTTTGATGGTGATATTGTTCTCGTATGCATAGTTTATGCACTTGTCGAGCGACCACACACCCGTTGTATCCTGGGCATTAACGACCCCTGTAAAGAAAATCAGAGCTGTTAATGCATATATTAATTTTTTTATCATGATAATTTTATTTTGAAAAAACAGACATTTAATTTCTACTGCTACTTGCAGGTTTTAACTCCAACATCTGTTAGATTGGCACTTTGATCTTATCCTTTTCCGTGACACCGTCAAGCACTTCGATATTTATCCCGTCCGAAAGTCCGGTTTTGATATCCCTTCTTTCAAACTTCTGTGGTGCTATTTCCACTTCAACATAGGTAGTGTCGTTGGAAAACATCAGCAATTTCTCGCTTACAGAAAGCACACTGTCCTTACGTTCAAGTACGATGTCAGCAGTGGCGCTGTACCCGGCACGGATAAACTTATTGTTCTGAAGTTTCACATCCGCTTTTATCTCAAACTGTATGGCACCGTTATCTTCCACTCCTTTAGGGGCGATGTACTCAAGTACGGCAGTAAAAGTATCCTCTTCGAGCGCACCAATGGTAAGCAGCAGGTCCATGCCTTTTTTGATCTTTCCTACCTCCGTTTCATCGACCTTACCTTTAAAGATCATGTCTCCCATATTGGCAACAACGGCCACGGTTGTACCATCGTTGAAGTTGTTACTCTTGATAACCGACTTACCTACCTCAACAGGCACATCAAGCACCATCCCCTCCACCGTAGAACGGATAAGGGTGTTTGTCTGGCTCCCCATACTTTTTGTCACACCCTCCTTTATCAGCTGAAGGTGGTCGTATGCTGCCTGTTTGTTTTCCTTAGCCGTTTCATACTTGAGTTTTTGTGCGAGAAAGTCCGATTCCGGTATCACCCCTTTTTCGTAAAGATCCTTTTCGCGTTTGAACTCTATCTCGGCATTCTGAAAGTTCATCTCGGCAAGGCGCAACTGAGACTCGGCGCTGTTCACCTGTATCATCTCAGGGATGATACGAATCTTGGCAATGAGGTCCCCTTTCTTCACCATATAGCCTGGAAGCACATACAGCTCCTGGATGATACCGGATTCCTGCGGCTTGATCTCAATCTCTTTCCTCGGGACAACAGACCCTGTCGCCACGGTTTTCTCAACGATATCCCTGTACTTGGGAGATTCGGTCTTATACTCCACCGGAGGAGTTTGTGACTGTTCGTACAGATAGTAAAATACCCATGCCACCAATCCTGCAAAGATCAGTATTAATGCTATTTTCAGAATTCTTTTCATCTTGAGTTTATTTTTTGTTTTTACTGTATTTTATTCCTCACCCACTTTGAGGAGGTGAAGTAACACCTTGATTTACCATTTCTTCCCTCTCTCCATCTGGAGAGGGGGCAAGGGGGTGAGGAAATACCACTCAACCCTTTAGCCTTAGAACCATAGAGCCTGTCCGACTGCGAAACCAGGTCTGCCTGGCTACGCAGTTAGGAAGGCGGGCCCTTTAACCTTTCTGCCGACAGGCAGGCCATAGACCTCACTCATGCCTCAGCGCCTCTATCGGTTTTATCTTTACTGCTTTCCTTGCCGGGATCAATCCTGCGATAATCCCTGTTACTATCAGCATAAGCAAAGCACTGACAGCTATCGATACGCCTATCTGCGGATTGAGAAAGAACATTTCCTCCTGGCTGTCGGCACTGCTCTGCTCAATGGCAATGCTCACCAGCTTCAGTACCATTGTCCCAATCGCAAGCCCGACAAAACCTGCGATAGTTGTCAGGAAGACCGATTCCGTGATTATCTGCCCTATGATCTTCAACGGGCTTGCCCCTATAGCCCGTTGTATGCCTATCTCTTTTGTTCGCTCCTTGATGATAACAAGCATTATGTTGCTTACTCCCACTGCTCCTGCGATCAAAGTGCCGATCCCCACAATCCATATCAGGATATCGATACCGAGAAAAACATATCCTATTGTCTTTATCTCTTTTTGCAGGTTGAAATTCCCTACTGCCTCTTCATCTTTCGGGGCTATGTTATGTTGCCTCTTGAGTACCGCGATGACCTTGTCAAGCACTTTGGATACGTCCACTCCCTTTTTTGCTGTCATGGTAAAGTAGTGAACACGGTCACCGTAGTTAAAGGTATTCTGCATTGTTGTGAAGGGCAGATAGATACTCTCCTTTTTGTTCGACCCGATATTTATTTTAGGATTTTTAGACCTGAAAACACCGATTACCTGGAAATAGACTCCGTTTACCCTCAGGTACTTTCCTACAGGGTTTTCATCTTTGTTGAACATCACTTCGTAAACCCTTTCGCCGATGATGCATACTTTACGTTTCATCCGAATGTCATCATCGTTGATGTACCTGCCGTAAACCATATCGCATGGATCTATCTTCCTGTAAACAGGATAGTCACCGTTGACACTGAAAGCAGCGGCCTTCTTCCCTCGCACCACGTTCTCCCCTTTGTTCAGTTTCCATCCCGACAATCGAGGCGCAATGATATCGAGCCCCGAGACCTGATCACGAATTGCCTGCATGTCGCGGTTGTTGAAATGCCAGTTCCTCCCCCGTTTAAACCCCTTGTAAGGAACGGTTGTATTGTTTGTCCATACAAATGCACTGTTTGTGGCAAAATTCTTCATCCCCTGAGTTACGCCATTTTTTAGCCCGTTGCCGGACCCTATCATCACAACAAGCATAAAGATGCCCCAGAACACACCGAACGCTGTGAGCATGCTTCGCAATTTGTTTTTCCTTATTGCGCTAAATATCTCTTGCCATCTGTCTCTGTCGAACATAGTTAATGATGTAATGATAAAATGATGTAATGCTTTAAGTTTTACTGTTCGTTATATTTTTCTTATCCTAAATTCAAAAACTCAAATCCCAAAAGTTCAACTTCAAAACCGAAAACCTGTTAACCCTTTACCGTTCTTTAAGTCCTCAATCGGCAGTCTCCAGTCTCCATCCTTCAGCTTCAAAACCACCAATCAATCAACCCTTTAGCCATTTAACCCTAGAACCATAGGATCATCACTCATCATGCAACGCCTCTATCGGTTTAATGGCAGCAGCACGTTTGGCCGGCACATATCCCGCTATCAGTCCGGCAAATATCAGTATCAGGGTTGCCGTTATGGCGATGTTGAAATCTGCCTGCGGATGATTGAAAATGTAATTCATCTGATCCGCTCCTCCTTCTATCATTTTTGCTATCACCTTATCGACGATAAACAAAAGGCCCATCCCAAGCAGTAACCCCAAGATACCCGCTATCCCTGTGATAAGTACCGATTCGTAAAGAATAAGCCGTATGACAGATGCCGGGGAAGCGCCTATAGCTTTCCTGATCCCTATCTCTTTGGTCCGCTCTTTTACCAGTATGATCATGATGTTGCTAACCCCCACTATCCCGGCAATAATGGTCATTATCCCGATAATCCAGATAAACCCTTTTATGCCAGCAAAAGCTCCCTGCGCCTGCTTGAAATGTTCAAGTGTGTTATTAACAAATATCGCTTTCTTGTCCTCGGGAGAGAAACGATGACGACGTGCCAGGATATTCCTCAGCTGTTTTTCTATCTCTTTGTTCTCAGCCACAGTTGTAGCTTTTGTTGACATTGCAAGATTTCTTATCCTGTTACCTCCGTTAAAAACTTTCTGTCCGGTGGAGAGAGGAATGTAAATCTTTTTACTTTTTGCATCCTCAGGATCTTCAAAAACACCCACAATCTTAAAAGGGATACCGCCAAGTTTGATATACTTTCCAACGGGGTTGCTCTCTTTCTTCATCAGGATATCGACTACCGGCTGAGAAACCACAACTACCTTCCTGAACTTTTTGAAATCAAGGTGGTCGATGAACCTTCCCTTGGTGAAGTTCATGACTTCAATTTTAGAATATTGCGGCATGACGCAAGTAACCTCGTATGTGGCATAATCTTTTTTGTAAGAAACCGTAAGGTTATCGTACAAATACAGACGGCCGGATATGTTATCGATACCGGATAGTTTTCTTTTCAAAAGGTCGTAATCCTCATTGGTAAATTTTATCCGCCTTCCGGCTTTCAACCCGTCGTGCGCCTCCGAAGTCCTTCCGCTGTATACCCAGATGGAATTTTTGACCGACCCGGCAAAATTGTGTTCCATACCATTTTCAAGGCCTTTGCCCGAACCTAGTAAAATTATCAGCATGAAAATACCCCACGAAACACTAAAGCCCGTCATCACTGCACGAAGTTTGTTTTGTTTCAGTGTGGAAAATATTTCTTCTAAAAAATCTAACATGCTGAGAAATTATAAAACGACTGTTGAATCTTCAGTTTCGGTAATTGCATAATCGCTTGATTCAATGATACCATCCTTGAGACGGATAATTCTCTCTGTGCGTCCTGCGATATCGTTTTCGTGAGTAACAATGATAACGGTAATCCCGGTTTTGTTCACCTCGTGCAGGATATCCATCACCTCATAAGATGTTGTTGTGTCCAAAGCCCCGGTCGGTTCGTCGGCAAGAATTATTTTGGGATTTGATATCAGTGCACGTGCAATGGCGACTCTTTGCTTTTGTCCCCCCGACAGTTCCGATGGCAGGTGGTTAGCCCACTCTTTAAGCCCCATTCGATCGAGATACTCCAATGCCAATGCATTCCTTTTTTTTCTTTTCACATTCTGGTAGTAAAGTGGCAAAGCAACATTCTCCAATGCCGTTTTGAAAGAGATAAGATTAAATGATTGAAAAATGAACCCTATATATTTGTTACGGAACCTGGCTGCCTTCTTCTCGCTCATCTTTCTTATCACTATGTCGTTAAGGTAGTAGGCACCTTCATCGTAACTGTCAAGTATTCCAAGAATATTGAGCAGGGTTGATTTTCCCGAACCTGAAGAGCCCATTATCGAAATCATCTCACCCTCTTTTATGTCGATGTCTATCCCCTTAAGAACATGCAACGAATTTTTCCCGTTTATGTATGATTTATGTAAGTTCTCTATTTTAATGATACTGTCGCTCATCGAAGTAATTTGTAAAATTCTAATTTTTTAACTCAAAGGCTGTGCCATTAGTTTTATGGGCCTGATTATTAGGGCATTTAAAATCAACATTGCATTTAAGTCCCCGGATTTCGTGTGCGAAAATGAACACTCCGAACAATGAAATGGCCTAAGTAGGACGCTTCAGCAGTAGCAAAGGTTACAAAGAAGTGTTCATTTATGAACATATCGTTCCCCTGCATTAAAATTTTGATGTAAATTAATGTTCTCTTCAGATAAGAGTATGTGTAGTTTGTAACAAATAAAATTATTAAAGGTAAATCATTTGACAAAGAATAATATATTTGCACAGGTTTTTTCAACAACTATCGACTAAACAACTGATAATTTACTGTTAAGGAATGATTAATTTTTACCAAAAAAATATTTTATCTCTGATTTTAGTTTTTACTATTTTCATTCCTTTGGTACATTCTCAAAGTGTCACTACTACAGTACAGGGAAAGGTTATCGATAAAAAGACTCGTGAACCCCTGCCTTTTGTAAATGTCTATTTCGAAGGACGGAATATCGGGGCCATAACCGATAACAATGGTAATTTTAAGGTAAATACAAAAGAGGCCTCGAACCAGCTTTCCGCTTCTTTCATGGGGTATTACCCGCAGACAAAAAATGTTGTTATCGGTAAATCCCAGACCATAAACTTTGAACTGTCTTCCGAAAATATAAGCCTCAACGAGGTCATTGTTCAATCAAAGAAAAAAAGGTACAGGAACAAGGGAAACCCGGCTGTTGCACTGATACGTAACGTAATTGACCACAAAAAAGAAAACCGGGAAGATAAGTTTAGCTACTACGAATACAACAAGTACGAAAAGATAGAGTTCGACATCAATGATGTCAGCGATAAGCTGAAGGATAAAAAGATATTTAAAAAAATAAACTTCATCTTCGATTATGCCGATACCTCGGTTATCGACGGCAAGGTCTATTTGCCTGTTTTCCTGAAAGAGACACTTGCGAAGGTATATTACCGTAAAACACCAAAGGCGAAAAAAGAGTACATCACAGGAGCCAAAACCACCAAGTTCCATGATTTTCTTGACCCCAAAGGTGTGGACAACCTTATGGACCACCTTTACGAGGAGGTAAACATTTACAAAACGACAGTGCGCCTTGTCACCAACGACTTTATCAGTCCTATCGCCGGGATAGCTCCGGCCACGTACAAATACCACATCGTTGACACCGTGGATGTTGACGGTGACGATTGCATCAACGTGGTGTTCTACCCTCGCGACAAGCGCTCATTTGCTTTTCAGGGTAATCTTTTCATCACAAACGACAGCCTGTATGCCGTAAAAAAGGTGGACATGAGAGTTGTTCCCGACATCAACCTCAACTGGGTGAAAGATGTAAGGATAGTCCAGGAATGGAAACGCATGGACAACAGGGCCTGGGTGATGACAAAGGACAATGTTGACATCATCTTCAGTGTTTTGAAGAACGGCAGGGGTGTGCTTGGTAAAAAATCTGTTTACTATGATAATTACATTGTCGATAAGCCATTGCCTGACAGTGTTTATACCGGGATAGCTTCAGTGGTCAAGCTTGACGGTTACGACCATCGTGACGAGGAGTTCTGGAAGAAACAGCGGCTTATTGCCCTTTCAAAAAAGGAACAGGGCATTTATGCCATGGCCGACAGCTTAAGGAACAATCCGTACTTTAAAACCGCCACAGGCATCATCATGGCTTTTGTTGCCGGTTATGTCAATGTGGGCTATGTTGATGTGGGCCGGATAAATACTTTCTTCACCTTTAACGATGTTGAAGGATTCAGGCTGAGAGTAGGCGGAAGGACAAGCGATAAGTTCAGTAAGAAGATCAGGCTTACCGGTTTCGGACGTTACGGCTTCAAGGACAAGAAGTTCAAATACGGGGCAAGTGCAAAATATTCCCTCAACAAGAAACTGCCCATAAGAGAGATACCGGAACATTTTATCAAGCTTACCTATGAAGACAATGCCATCTATCCCGGTGTTGACCAGCGGTTCACCAACTCGGAGAACTTTTTGCTATCATTCAAAAGGGGAGTGTCGGACAAGATGATCTACTACAAAAAGCTGGACTTTGAACATTTCAAAGACTGGCCGGGAGGATTTTCGACTACGGTAAACATGA
>JALVJU010000399.1 GCA_027034005.1 Marinilabiliaceae bacterium | reverse complement strand
AGGGGCAATATCCTGGATTCGGCTGGATTGTATGATTTTAAATTGAACCTTGAGGACATTACTGCTTATGCCGGAGATTCGGTATGGGTGATAAGTTACTCCTGTGAAGATCCGGATTTTGTCACTGCGGGCAATAAGAATGCCACGGGTTATTCCGGTGTTATTTATATCTCGAAAACAACAAGCGCAGTATTAAGGAGTGAAATTAATATCGAAACAAATGGATATTTTCCTTATGGTTATACCGCTTTTTACGATGACGAGATAAAAGAGAAGGGAATTGAAGGAGCAAAATACAAAGTCACAACTTCATACCGTAAAGCAGATGACAAGTATATCCTGAGCAGTATTAGTGTTGAACGGGTTTTGCTAAGCAACAACGGCAAACAGTTTGTCACCGACGAGAGTATCAAAGTGTTAAAGACGGAAACAGGAACCGAAGGGCAGGAAGAGCGAAGGGAGTACTATTCCCTGAAAACCGCCAATAAAGATTTCTGGGACAGGTTCACAATACCTGAGTAAATTCAAAGCCCAAACTTTCAACTTTTAACTTTCTACTTTCAACTTATAGCATCTTATCCAGTCTATATCCATTGATGCCGGGAGGTTTTCGGGCGCTTTGTCGTCAAGCAGGTGGGAGCTGAGAACGAGGTACATCTCTTCGTCAGGGATGTTGGATGTTATCTCTTTCACCGTTTCTCCGTTGATCTTCCATGTGAGATTCTCAGGTGTCCATTCTATTGAATAGATATAAAAGTTGTCGGAGAAGTTGGCTCCTGTAATATTCCAGTTGATATTTTTTAACGAGCCGTTTTCCTGCATGTGATAACCCATGTTTATCTTTTGGGACGACTTGTCGTGGTATCTCAGAATATCTATCTGCGGCACGTTCTTTTCCGATACCATCCAGAAAGAGTGGGTGAGAGGGTATGAGTGGTTCAACCTAATTTTTGCCTCGAACTTGCCGTATTTCTGCCTGAAGCTGTGTCCGGTGCTTATCAGTCCCGAAGTGTACTCAAAGTCGGCCGGCATAAACCCGTACTGACGGTTCCAGACTTTTCCTTTGCTGTTCTCTTTTTTTGTAGTGATGCGGACAAGCGAGTCACGCAGTTCAATGTTTTTATCGGTAAAGAACTGTCTCTCGTTCTCAAGAACATAGTTGTCGTTCATGAGGGCTTTCCCCCAGAAATATCCGGTGATCCACTTGTTTGGATCAAGGTTTTTGCCGTCAAATTCGTCACTGAAGGTGAGTTCCCACTTATCTATCTCATCAAAGCTGTTTGATTTTTTTGTTTTTGAAAACCAGATGAAGTCAGGGGTCTTTTTTATCTCTTCATATTCATTTATCAGCTTGTACTCTTCCGACTTTTTGAACCTCTGCGGGTCTTCCATTTCGGCTTTGAAATCGAGGAACTCCTTCGAATTCACATACTGTGAAAACTCATTGTAGTTTTTGAGCCTTTCAGATCCCTTGAGGATCTCATAATTTTTAAAAGCGGAAGAAGCTAGTGTTTTATTGATAAACCTGATTTCAGGATCTTTTTTTAAACGACGGTACTCCTTGTATTTCTCGTATTCAGGCGATTTCTTGAAACCTTTTGTTGCTTTTGCCTGGCGAAATGCCTGTGTTTCGGTAAAATTCTTAAGCTCAATGAATCTTTGGTAATCCTCTGAACTCAGTATCTTGTCAATGCGTTCGGGTTTTCCGCTGTTCTTGAACTTAAAATAGTTCTTTATGTCTTTCGACTTACTTAAAGATTTGAAGTTCCGGTATTTCCTGTATTGATCGGTATCCTTGAACTTTTCCGTCTTCAGCTTTTTTACTTTTTTCTCAAAATCACCGGAGTGGATGAGTTTATCAAGCTCAAGATATCTTTTGTAAAAGGTGGAATTCTCATATTCCCGAAATCGTTTGAAGTCCGATTTCAGGTTGTTCGTCTTTGATTCAAATTTTTCTGTATCAGGGAATTTGCTTCCGAATAGTTTTCCAAATATACCGGGCATTTTTCAATGTTTTTATATTAACACTACTCTGCATACGAAATTATATCATTTTTGTTAAGGTAAACGGGTAAAAAGTGCAAAATATTTTTGCAACCGGGTTGCATTTTTTAATTGGTAAGTTTGCCAATGCGAACAGAAAAACACATAAAATGGAAGAAGAGAAGAAATACAGCACATTTTTTCACCTGAGTAAGATGGATTGTAGTTCCGAGGAAGCTATGGTGAGGATGAAGCTGCAGGGCCTTGATAATGTAAAGTCGTTGAAGTTCGATCTTGAGAGCAGGAAGGTGAAAGTAGTTCATTCCGGTTCGCCCGATGTGATAAAAGAGAGGCTGAAAGACCTTGACCTTGGGCTTGACAGTGTGGAGGTAGCAGAGACAAGTGAGGAAGACTTCATGGAAGATGCTGGTGGTGATGATAAGATGGACAGGAAAAGGTTATGGTATGTACTGCTTATAAACTTTTCCTTCTTTTTGATAGAGATGGTCACAGGGTTCATATCCCGTTCGATGGGGCTGGTTGCCGATTCACTGGATATGCTGGCCGACTCTTTTGTTTATATCTTAAGTTTATGGGCCGTAGGTGCCGTGGTTGCACGGAAGAAAAAGGTTGCCCGTTTGAGCGGATATTTTCAGGCATCACTGGCTTTCCTCGGATTGTTCGAGGTGATAAGGCGGTTTGTGAGCTACGAGGAGGTTCCTGATTTCAGGTTGATGATAATCGTTTCTCTGTTCGCCCTTGTTGCCAATGCAATAAGTCTTTACATCATACAAAAATCGCGCGGTAGCGGTGTGCACATGAAGGCAAGTATAATTTTTACGGCCAACGATGTGATAATCAATACCGGGGTGATATTTGCGGGTGTAATGGTTCTGCTTACCGGTTCAAAATATCCGGACCTGATAGTGGGCGCCATTGTGTTCCTGATAGTGATCAGGGGGGCAGTCAGGATATTGAAGCTGGGGAAATAAAAAAGGTGGTACAAATTGATGATTTGTTGATTCGTTTATTTGATAAATCTTCGCCAATCCCATATTTCTAACAACGATGATATCAATGGCTTCCCAAAGCCCCAACGGGGCGGAATAACCATAACCCCGTCCGAAGGGCGGGGATGGGAAGCACGAAAGTTTAACGTGGTTGGCGGGATTTTTGACGCGAAGCATCCAAAAATCGTGACAACCATATCACGCGATCATTGGGGGGACAGAAAACCTGAACATTATTTCCGCAAATATGGCACACTAACCTGTCTGGCTATGCAGTTAGACAGGCAGGTTCGTTGATGATTCCTCGCGCCTTTCCGCCTTTGAGGTGCACATCTGAACCACATCTGGCATATCCACTATTTGAAAAAGCTTCAGGAAAGTGGATTTTGTCGTACATCCGTTTGCTTTAAATTTCGTATTTTTAAAGTGTTAACTCTAAATCTTATGATATGCTGACCCGGAAAGAATTCTTAAAAAGTTTGTCGCTGCTCACCGGCGCAATGTTACTGCCTAAAGACCTGCTTGCTTTAAGTAAAAGGAAACCCGGAGATGAAATGAAACTTGGACTGGTGACCTACCTGTGGGCCAAAGACTGGGATATTCCTACCATCATCCGGAACTGTACAGAAACGGGATTGTCAGGTGTAGAGCTCAGGGTAGAGCATGCCCATGGCGTGACCCTGGATATGTCAAAAGCACAGCGGGCAGAAGTGAAAAAGCAGTTTGCCGATAGTCCTGTTGAAGTTGTGGGAATGGGAA
>JALVJU010000398.1 GCA_027034005.1 Marinilabiliaceae bacterium | reverse complement strand
GGAACGGAAAGCGGTTCAAAAAAGACAAATGGCACAACAGCTGCCGTAAGAAAGGCAAACAACCTGAGCCACCCGAGCAGCCTGCTTTTTGCCTTTAGCCTACTTAATTTCCCTGACCACTCTGCTACTCTATATTTGTAAAACTCTTCCGGCTTCAGATATCTTTGTTCGACTTCTGCATCTCTTTCCATAAAAGGTCTTTTAACTCTGTGATGCCCGTGTTGGCAACCGAAGAAATGAATACATAAGGAATATCCGGCAAGTCCTGTTTTATCTCCGCTATCAGCTCCTCGTCGAGAAGGTCGGACTTTGAGACAGCCAGGACCCGGCGCTTATCAAGCAGTTCGGGATTGTAGCTGCCAAGTTCGTGCACGAGCACTTCGTACTCTTTGCGAATATCATCGGCATCGGCCGGAACAAGGAAAAGCAAAATGGAATTCCTCTCGATATGTCTTAAAAACCTAAGGCCAAGCCCTTTCCCCTCACTTGCCCCTTTGATGATCCCGGGAATATCCGCCATCACAAACGACCGGTCGTTACGGTAACTCACCATGCCGAGGTTCGGCACAAGAGTAGTGAAAGGATAATCGGCTATCTCAGGTTTGGCAGCAGAAACAACCGAAAGCAAAGTGGATTTTCCGGCATTTGGGAACCCAACAAGCCCCACATCGCCAAGAAGCTTCAGCTCAAGTATGGCAGAGAGCTCTATGCCGTCCTCTCCCGGCTGTGCATAGCGCGGTGTCTGATGCGTTGCCGTCTTGAAATGGTCGTTGCCAAGGCCGCCCCGTCCACCTTTGGCAAGGATATGCTCCTCACCGTCCTTTGTCACTTCAAACAGGAATTCCCCTGTATCACCGTTTTTCACAACAGTACCCAGAGGCACCTCAATGATCTTATCTTCGCCCTGTGCACCTGTTGAACGCTGAGCCCCGCCCGGCAGACCGTTACCGGCAAAGATATGGCGTTTATATTTCAGGTGAAGGAGCGTCCAGAAATTCCTGTTACCGCGAACAATAACATGGCCTCCCCGGCCGCCATCACCTCCGTCAGGCCCGCCTTTGGGAATGAATTTCTCGCGCCTCAGGTGAGCAGATCCTGCCCCCCCCTTGCCCGAGCGACAAAATATCTTTACGTAATCTATAAAATTTGATGAAGCCATGTTTTTTTGGTTAAACAGGGACGCTACAAGTAACGTCCCTGCTCTTTATTTATATTTTTCTTTTCTACTGTGACAGATCCTGCAACACTTTATCTATGCGTGAAAAAATCTCATCAATGGTACCGGAGCCGTCTATCTCCTTATATTTCCCTGTTTCCTTGTAATAATCGATCACAGGTTCTGTTTTTTTATGATATACCTGAAGCCTCTTTTTAATTACATCGATAGTATCATCGGAACGGCCCATGATCTCAGCCCTTTTCAACAACCTCTTGACAAGTTCCTCCTCCTCTACTTCAAGGTCAAACATCACCGACACTTCTGTCCCCCACTCAGCAAGTATCCTGTCAAGTATCTCCGCCTGGTTCACCGTCCGGGGATATCCGTCAAATATCACTCCGGGAACATTTCCCAGGTTTTCAAGCTCTTTGGTCAGTATGTCTGTGATAAGCTCGTCGGAGAT
The DNA here is from genome assembly GCA_027034005.1 of Marinilabiliaceae bacterium. GTDB lineage: Bacteria > Bacteroidota > Bacteroidia > Bacteroidales > Marinilabiliaceae > JAADEM01. Next base: position 2,132 of record JALVJU010000398.1, on the reverse strand, counting down.
AAGTTTTCCCTTATCAATTATTGCTTTTATCCTCTCTCCCAATTCCGACCCGGAGGCGATCTCAGCACGAAGCAGTTCCCCTGTGGAGATATGTTTTAATCCGTATTTCTCAATGATCTTTTTACTCTGCGTACCCTTCCCGGCCCCGGGAGGGCCAAAAATCACAACATTTATCATTCCATAAATTTGTTTGGTTAGTCAATATTACTCAACGACGGTATAAATATTCCTGAGGTTCCTTCCGTAGCCGTTATAATCCAGGCCGTAACCAACAATAAAATCATTCGGGATCTCAAGGCCAACGTAGTCGATCTTCATATCTTTTATGTATGCCTCGGGCTTGAACAGCATTGTTGCAACCCTTACATCTTCCGGCTCCAGTTTTTTTAGCTGCTCAACAACATTTACTATGGTAATACCGGTATCAACGATATCTTCAAGCAGAACAACGTGCCTTCCTTTTATGTCCTCATTTAACCCGATAAGCTGCTTCACTGAGCCTGTGGTTTGTGTGCCCGAGTACGATGAGAGTTTAACAAAACTAATCTCACAATTAAACGACATCTCTTTCATCAGGTCGGATGCAAACATAAACGACCCGTTCAGGACACAGATCAACAGAGGATCTTTATCCCTGAGGTCTCGGTCTATCTCATCTGATATTTTTTTTATGGCGTTGATGATATCCGCTTCAGGGATAGAAAGCTCAAACACCTTGTCTAATAGTTGTACTCGTTTCATTGTGTGATTTTAAAAGGCCAAAAATACAGAAAAATGAGATTAGTAACAACTTTATGACAACATGCCATTGGTAAATCTCTTTTAAAACCAGAACTCATCTTTGACATATTTTTCTCAGATATTGAGTCTGACCAGCTCTCAACCATGCATGTTTTTCAAGCAAGTGTGATAAACATCGCACTCTCTTACTTGCCCTTAACGTTTTTCTTCATCAGGTCCAGGGTCACCATCACCGGATAGTGGTCCGACAAGTTCACTTTATCCCTCCTGTAGTTATAAGCTTCAAAAGAGGGATCGAACAAAATATAATCGATGCGGTACGATGGCAGCCGTCCGTTGTAAGTCCCCCCGAAACCTTTTCCTGCCTCCACAAAAGCATCCTTCAGATACCCTCTCATGGTACGGTAGGTATATGATACTGGGGTGTCGTTGAAATCACCGCAAACAATGACCGGATAAGGAGAGTTATCGACATGCTTTTTTATGATATTTGCCTGGTTCGCACGCCTTTTCGACGACTTCATAAGTTTTTTCAAAACAGGGACTATCTCTTTATCATTCTCCAGCCCTTCGGCAGACTTTATCTTTCCAATGATCTCAATATCCTGCTTGTTAAGCCGCATTGACTCCATATGATTATTGAACAACCTTACGGTCACCCCGTTTATGCGGATATCGGTCTGAATACTGAAATTTGTTGTGTTATCAAACCTTATGACATCTTTTTTTAAAATTGGATATTTGCTGAATGTGGCAAGCCCTGCCTTCCCGATGGTGTGTTTTGTGTACTGATACTCGATATGCCTATAGTGATACTGCTTAAGCCGGTTCACTATGTAGTTTTCCGAAAACTCTTGATTTTTGTTAGTGGCATAAAACTCCTGAAAACAGACAATGTCCGGATCGATTCTTCGTATATAATCAAAAGTCCTGTCAAGAATGTCCATCCTTCCCGACCAGTGATACAGGTCGAACATTTTAACATTGAATGTCAGTATGGTCACAGGATTTTTCAGAGTCTCTACTTTATCTGCCGTTTTACCGCTCCACTGAAAAGTGTCCTTCCATTGCGGCCACCCGATGAGCAATGCTATCAAAGGTATCAATAGCGGCTTTTTCATCCTGACGACCCAGTAAACCAGTGCGATAAAATTCAACCCCCAGGCCACAGGGAACAGGTATCCCAGAAAAGCAAAGAAATAAAATGAAGAGGGGTTGATGTAAACACTAACCGTTATGACCACAAGGAATGCAGCAACAAGCCAGGTAAGCAATACGGATATGGAACGTAAAAATTTCCTCAAAATCGTGAATCTTTATCTAGTGAAAAAACAAGCCTGCTAAATGTTCATCACAGACTTTACTTTTATGTCTAACAATCAGTTCTTACT
>JALVJU010000397.1 GCA_027034005.1 Marinilabiliaceae bacterium | reverse complement strand
ATTATTGAAAATGCTGGTTTGAAACTTCTCACCGTAACTAAGGCTGCGCCTGCAATACTTCTTCGCTGCGCCTGCCTGTGGTAGTTCTACCTGGCTACGCAGTTAGACAGTCGGGCAGGCTTTCGCAACAAAATACCTTTACGGAATTAAGGATATCTAAGTAACTGGATTTAATTTTTTGTGATTTAACGTTATGTTAATATTATTTCTTAAATTTAGGGCATTGTTTAAATTAATTTTGTGACAAATAATAAAATGCTAACGGTATGAGAAGGACATTCTACTTGTTAATTGCAGTTGTTGTCATGGCATATTTCACATCATGCAGCGGCGGCAGCCAAAAGAGTGCAAAAAACACTGCTAAAATTGAAAAAGAAGAGGTAAAGGACCAGGTTAAAAAGGTTGTTTACCCTCTGCCTACTTCGTTTCAGGTTACCGAGATGCTTAACCGCATCGAAGCCTCATACATTCTGACCCTGAGTAATCCTCCCGAGAATGTGGATAATTACATCACCGAAAAAGAGAAAGCCCTTGCCTTAGGTGTTTACGGGGCCGATCTTAGCTATGCCAGCACATATCATCAGAAGCAACTTATTATTGATTATATGAACGTATCAAAAAAGCTTTTGGAAGAACTGGACATCACAGGTGCCATCGATCCGGATATCATTGAAAAGATTGAGAATGCCGAGAACGATAAGGATAAACTTGTGGAGATAATATCCAACTCATATTATTCAACATATGAGTATCTGAACAACAATGACAGAGGCGCTGTTTCTTTGCTGGTACTTTCGGGGAGCTGGATAGAGGCATTGTACATTGCCACTCATATTTCTGATGAGACATTTGACAACAAAGAGATGATAACCATCATCATGAACCAGAAGGAGAACCTGAACAAGCTGATGTCCCTGCTTGAGAAGTATAAGGACAAAGAGGCAGTGAAAGAAACAATAGATCTTCTTACTCCCTTGTACGATATTTATAAAACAATTGATTCAGGAAGTATTACCAGGAAGCAGATGAAAGATATTGCAGACGCAGTTAAAGTTGCCAGGGACAAGATCGTAAAATAGTTATAATGAAAATATTTTCCAGGGGAGGTAACATACAACCTCCCTTTTTTTAACCTGTCAAAATCCAGATCATAAAAGAAATCCGATGAGTGAACTGTTGCTTGATGCACTGATGCAGTTGTTTGCTTTGCTTACCGATGTAAGAAAGGGGAGTAAAGTCGGAGAGGCGCGTTTGAAGGTAGAAGATTTCCTTCGTGATGTGCTGAACAGTGAATACGTTGAAGCCAGCCTTAAGCATTATGATTTTTACCTTGAAAAATATCATAAGAATTCGTTTGACCAGAGTGAAACAAAAAGGGTGCAGCAAACGGCATATAATTATGAAAAGCTCAAGCAGATATGTGAAAGGGTGAACAGTGAGATGGAAGCAGAGATGAAGATCATGCTTCTAACCCTGTTGCTTAATTTTATCCAGAAAGAGAACATTACTCCCGAAGAAGAACGTTTTATCGATGACTTTGCTTTACTGATCAAGATAGACAAAGCGGATTACAGAAATCTAAAAACTTTTATTTTAGGTGATCCTCTTGATGTTGAGGACAAGTCGGTGTTGCTATATATCGGTGGTGAAAGAAAGTCTCCTTATCCGGGAATAAAATATATCGCAAACAAAAATCAGAGGATCCAGGTTTGGGTGATACATGTAAAAAGCACCAACAGCTTTTACTTCAAGTATTTCGGGGATAGAAACCTTTATCTTAACGGCCATAAGATTGAGCAGAACAAGGCCCAGCGCCTTGCACCGGGAGGGGTGTTCAAAACATCCAGGATGAACCCGGTGTACTACAGCACCGTTGCGGAGAAATTTATTGCCAGAAAGGGCAAAGGGCGTATTATCTACCGCGCCATTGATATAGAGTACAAGTTTAACGACGAGCAGATAGGAATACATAAATTCAGCTTCCGGGGTCGCTCCGGGCAGCTTGTGGGAATAATGGGTGGCAGCGGCACGGGAAAGTCAACACTGCTGAATGTGCTTAACGGCAATCTTAAACTGTCGAACGGTGAGATTGTCATAAACGGCCATAAGCTGACAAAAGACAATGAGGCTTTGCAGGGGGTTATCGGTTATGTGCCGCAGGAAGACCTTCTGAAAGAGGAGCTGACGGTTTTTGAAAACCTTTACTTCAATGCACGTTTGTGTTTCAGCCATTTGACAAAACATGAAGTCACAAAGCTGGTAGAGCAGGCGCTGTATGATTTCGACCTTGTTGAGGCAAGGGATCTCGTGGTGGGAACCCCTTTGAATAAAATTATCAGTGGGGGCCAGCGGAAACGGCTCAACATAGCGCTTGAACTTATCAGGGAGCCATCGATTCTTTTTGTGGATGAACCCACATCCGGCCTGTCATCGATGGATTCGGAGAAAGTGATGCTGTTGTTGAAACGCCAGACTCTGAAAGGAAAACTTATCGTGATCAATATCCACCAGCCGAGCAGCGATATCTACAAGCTGATGGACAAGCTCCTGATCATCGATAAGGGTGGCAGGATCGTTTACAACGGAAACCCTCTTGATGCCATTGTTTACTTCAAAAAAGCTGCAAAGTATGTTAATCCGGAAGAGAGGGAATGTTCGGTATGTGGTAACGTGAAGACTGAGCAGCCTTTACGCATAATCGAGGCACGCATGGTGAACCCTACGGGAAGGCTTACCAGGAAAAGAAAGGTTAGCCCGCAGGAGTGGTATGAGATGTACCTCAGAAATTTTGAGGATAAGTTTGAATGGAAGAAGGTTAAAAAGCTGATTTATAAAAAGGAAAAGCTGCCACCTAACCTGTATAACATTCCCGGAAGGCTTCAGCAGTTCATGCTTTACACTACCAGGGATGCATTGTCGAAGATAAAAGACAGGCAGTACATTACCATCAATCTTTTTATTGCTCCGTTGCTTGCTGTTATTCTGAGCCTTTTTACAAAATTCAATGCCGGCACGCCCGAAGACCTTTTTTCGTATGTGTTTGAGCAGAATAGCAATATTCCCGTTTATCTTTTTATGAGTGTGATAGTTGCGATCTTTATCGGGCTCAACATCAGTGCCGAAGAGATAATCAAGGACAGGAGGTTGCTGCAACGTGAATCATTTCTTAACCTGAGCCGTTTCAGTTACCTGAACAGTAAGGTACTGATCCTTTTCGTAATATCGGCCTTTCAAACACTTAGTTTTGTTTTGATAGCAAATTCGATACTTGAGATACGTTCCACGAACTTTACATATTGGATATTGATATTTTCAACTGCCGTGTATGCCAATATGCTGGGGCTGAACATCAGCAGCGGACTGAATTCGGTAGTTGCCATTTACATCACAATACCTTTGATCATTATCCCACAGTTGTTGTTCAGCGGGACTATCGTTCCTTTCAATAAACTTCATCAAAATCTATCGAGCCAGGAGTATGTGCCGGTGGTAGGAGACCTGATGGCATCAAGATGGGCATATGAGGCACTTGCCGTGAATCAGTTCAAGAACAACAGGTATGAGGAGAACTTTTTTGATATCGATAAAGAGAAGAGTGTGGCTTCGTTTACAACCGGAATATGGATACCGGAGTTGAAGAAGATCAATAAAGAATGTTATGACCTATATCAGGCAGGTGATGAAAAAGAGTTGCGCAAAATGTCACAACTGTTGTTTCATGAACTGGAAAAGCTTGAGCGTAGCAACAAGGACTGT
>JALVJU010000396.1 GCA_027034005.1 Marinilabiliaceae bacterium | reverse complement strand
TGGCCATTCCTGTTGATTATTTTGTTCCCTTTATCCTTTCTATCAAAACAGTTGTTGATATACCTTCAACCAGGTTTATGGTCTCTACCGACCCTCCCCGGCCGATCACAATATCGTAACCCACAATATCCTCAACATTGTAGTCGCTTCCCTTGACAAGCACATCGGGCTGAACCTCTTTGATAAGTTCGTAAGGTGTATCCTCATCAAAATATACAACAGCATCAACAAACTCAAAGGCCCCCATAAGTATCGCCCTTGATTCCTGATCGACCACAGGCCTGCTTTCGCCTTTCAGCCTGGTTACCGACGCATCGGTATTCAGTCCTACAATCATTCGCTGTCCCAGGTCTGCTGCACGTGAAAGATACTCGATATGCCCGCGGTGAATAAGGTCAAAACACCCATTTGTAAAAACTATCCTGTCACCCTCATTGCGCCACTTCTCTGCTAGTCCTGCTATCTCGCTTCTGCGAACTATCTTATTCAGTATTTTATCGATATGTCTCATAAGATATGCTTTTATAAACAGTAAAGCCCCGACAAAACCGGGGCTCCAATATAGTTATCTTTATGTTTAAATCAAACCAGTTTGTTCGTTTCCGTATCCGGGAAAACAAACACAGGCTTGTACACTTTAGCCTCCTCTATCGGCATAGATGCATAAGTGATAAGTATCACCACATCGCCAACAGCAACCTTGCGGGCAGCAGCGCCATTAAGACAAATAACGCCTGACCCTCTCTCCCCTTTTATCACATAAGTTTCGAACCTCTCGCCATTGTTGTTGTTCACTACCTGAACCTTTTCGTTCTCAATGATGTTTGCAGCATCCATGAGATCTTCATCAATGGTAATGCTCCCAACATAGTTCAGGTTGGCCTCAGTTACGGTAACATTGTGTATCTTCGATTTAACAACCTCAATATTCATGACTAATTGTTATTTATATGTCACATTATCGATCAATCTGACCTTCCCTGCAAAAACAGCTATACAACCTACAATATAATCGCTATCGTCCCAGTTGTTAACAGCCTGCAGAGTATCCCCGTCCACTATCTCAAAGTACTCTGCTTCAAGATTTCCTGTATCATTAATTGTCTTTACAACAAAATCAACAGTCTCTTTAACTGTCTTTCCGGGTGCAAAGTTAAGAGATTCGGATAAAGTTTTAGCAATAACCGGTGCATTTTTTCGCATTTCGGGTGTCAGAAGCTGATTCCTCGAGCTCATCGCAAGGCCGTCGGGCTCACGAACGATAGGACATCCCACAACCTCAACAGACATATTCAGGTCACGTACCAGCTTACGTATTATTGCCAACTGCTGAAAATCCTTCTCCCCGAAAAAAGCCTTGTCCGGCTTCACATAATCAAATAGCTTGCTCACAACCTGGGCAACTCCGTTGAAATGCCCAGGCCTGAACTTACCTTCCATTACCTTATCCAGGTTCCCGAAATCGAACTGCCTCTTATCCTCATCCGGATACATCTCTTTAACAGTTGGCGCGAAAATAAGTTCAACGTTATACTTTTCAAGCATCTCAACATCCTTGTCAAGATCGCGGGGATATGTCTTCAGATCATCAGGATTATTGAACTGGGTAGGATTTACAAAAATACTTACAACCACAACATCACTCTGCTCTCCCGCCGTTTTCACAAGTGACAGGTGCCCTTCGTGCAAAGCTCCCATAGTTGGCACAAATCCGATCACCCGGCCTTCACTCTTCCATGCATTGATCTTATCCTGAAGTTCTTTTTTTGTGGTAACAATATCCATTTTCCGGGGTGCTTGGTTTTAATTACAGAACAATCAATTAAACATACGAAAAAACAAAGTAAACAAATATTAAATTAGGATAAAAATAGTCTATTCTTAATTTTTGTTTCCAAAAAACAATATCTGCATAGGATAAGTATTGAATAGCCGTAATTCTTTGTTTAAAAGCGGATTTTTCGTACTTTTGCGCTTTCAAAGAAATTTTTGAATTAAAATGGAAAAAGCTAAAATTCTTTTTGTTTCTCAGGAAATAACACCCTATCTTCCCGAAACTGAGATGTCAAAGATAGGGAGATATCTTCCTCAGGGGATACAGGAGAGCGGGAAAGAGATCCGCACTTTCATGCCCCGTTTTGGAAAGATAAACGAGAGACGCAATCAGCTTCATGAAGTAATACGGTTATCGGGAATGAACCTTATCATTGATAACACCGATAATCCGCTGATCATAAAGGTGGCATCGATACAGGCTGCAAGGATGCAGGTTTATTTTATCGATAATGAAGATTATTTCCATCGTAAATTCATTTTTACTGACGCTGACGGTAAAGAGTTCGAGGACAATGACGAACGTGCGATATTTTTTGCAAGAGGTGTACTGGAAACAACAAAGAAACTAAGATGGGCACCGGATGTAGTCCATTGTCACGGATGGTTCACTTCACTCATCCCACTTTATCTTAAAAAAGCGATGAATGACGATCCGTATTTTACAAGTTCAAAGGTCATCTACTCCGTTTATGACAACGAATTCACGAGTGAATGGCCTGAGAGCTTCAAACATAAACTCAAACTTGACGGAATAGAGGACAGCGATCTTGAAATCCTTTCTCCATCAAACTATGTAAACCTTACCAAACTGGCGATCAGCATGTCTGACGGCATTATCCAAGGCAGTGAGAAAATAAATCCCGAGATAGAGCAATTTATTAAGTATTCGGGTAAACCATTTCTTGGATATCAACCTGAAGATACATACATTGCCGCCTACAACGAGTTTTACGACAAAATGCTTGGTTAAGATTTAAGCTTATGTTTTTGACACACAGAAAAAAGGGAATCAAAATAAAAGGCCATTATATTTTAATTGGCCTTATTTCTCTATTATTTGTAGCAGGATGTAAGGACGATCCTGCCGATTTCGGAAAAGAAATTCTTCCCGGTAAATCATTCCTGTCTCCATACAGTTACGACGGACATAAACTGATTACTTTTAACGTGACCAAGGATTCGGTCAGAACAGATGACCCTTCGTACGGTATACTTGGTTATCTCAGGGATCCACAGTTCGGAACTTCAAATGCAGACCTGCTGACACAGTTTGGCCCGGGAGCGATGATAGCAGACAGCGCTTTCAGGCATGACTCTCTCTACGCTGTCGATTCACTTGTGCTTTACATGAATTACCGTTTCAACTGGTGGTATGGCGACATGCTTGCCAAACATGTGTTAAAGGTATTTGAACTCACTGGCGATCTTTATCCCAACCCATACAAATACTATTCTAATCTTAATGTTGACGGATTTTATGATCCTGACAAACCTCTTTCCATAGATACCATATTTGTAAACGATGATGTTCCTGATTCATTGTGGAGAAGGAATGATCAAACAATGTGGGAATATCCTGATTCATTGTGGAACTATCCGTCATATATGTGGGAAACAGGAGCAAACAAGTTTGAATCCCATTTCTGGAGCATCAAGTTGAGCCAGGATCTCGCAGACAGGTTGTTTGAACTTGATTCAGCAACACTGGCCGACCCGTATAGGTTCAAAAACATATTCAAAGGCCTATATATATCTACAGACCTTTTAGACCCCAACAGTGAAGGCAGTCTAATAAGAGTTGACATGCTTGGGGCAGGCACCGGACTGAAAATGTACTATCACTATCTCTCATTGAACGAAGACGGAGAGGTTACGGACACAATATCAAAAACTCATGTATTCCCCATCAATGTGGAAGCTGTAA
>JALVJU010000395.1 GCA_027034005.1 Marinilabiliaceae bacterium | reverse complement strand
TCACGCAAGGAGTGGATATCTTTGCTGTTCTGCTTATCGGTGATGATCACTATCTGCGTTTGTGACACATCTTTGATATCGATAAACTCATCCTGCACCTGATTCATGAACGAAGTATCACAGGTCAGGTAGGCATCCGGCTTCTGTCCGGCCTTTATCTGTGAAACAAGTATCCCGCACCCATTGTACACGGTTACCACTTCAACACCTTCCCGTTTCTCAAATGCCCCGATGGTACTGTCGATAGCTATCCTGTTCACTCCTCCACTGTAAAACACAATTCGCGGATTCTCCTCCCAGATATCACCTTCAACAGGGTTATATTTGTATTTTCTGAATATCTCCAGCCCCTTGTCCCTAGCTGTCAGATACCTTGCAAAACGCAGGGCTGCAGTAGGGTTTTTCGACGATTTAAGCACAGCAATCGATACAGTCTGGGCATAGTCGTTGAACTCAGGCAGGAAGATGTTTTTCAGATCGCTGTATTGGTTGCCCGTAGCATCCCACACTATTCCCACATCCACAGAACCTATCTTCACATCGTTGGCAACATCATTCACCGTGGGTTTCAGCACCTTTATATTTTTCTGAATTTTATCCCAGATCCCTTTATCTTCAAGCATCTTTTGTATCAGCCGCCCAACGCTGGCTGCAGAAGGATTTGCAATGCATATCCTTACGTCGTCACGCATAAGGTCATCAAGCGATTTTATATTTTTAGGATTATTCTTTTTAACCAGAAGCACCGGAGTCAAGTAGGCAACATCCATCACCTCATCTATCAGGCCGTACTCCTTTGCCTTTTTTATATAACTCTTATCGGCAGCAAGATACAGGTCGCCACTCTTGACAACCCTTATGTTCGAAAGAAGCGTACCCGAACCGCCATACTGTACCTGTACCTCCACATTGTATTTCTTCTCGTAATCCTGAACAATCTCCGACACCGGCGGTTTCATACCTGCCGCACAGTAAAATACAAGTTTTTGTTTGTTATCATCTTTAGTTCCGCAACTGCTCAAAACAACAAGCAGGAACGATAAAAATACCACAGACAGTTTTCCCATTTTTCCTGTTTTTGGTTTAAATTTATGATTAAAACACCCAAAGCACGAAGATGTTCACACCTTGAGGACAAAAATACACAGAACAAGTGATTTCACATAATAATATCAAAAAGAGCACTGGAAGCCACGAATAGAATAACACTGAGACTCGTATGCACAGAGAAGATTGGGGGCGCGACTTAAAGTCGCAGTCCCAATTCCTTTTTCATAAAACCTTCGATCGTGTCGAGGTTTCCTCACCTCCCTCTTATCCCTCCTCTTCCCGATTAATCGGGAAGGGAAGAAACGCTAAATCAGGGCATTACGATTGCTTCATTAAAGGGTGGTGAGGAATTCCGAAAACAGATGTCCCTCCCCCATTTCGGGGGAGGTTAGGAGGGGGCATTCACTTCGCATTCCTGATAGTCTCATGGAATGCCTCAACATGCGGCTTGCCGGCTTCGGCAAAATGGGTTATTCCTTCCCTCTCAACTATGGCGCTGAACCTTTGATAAGTGCCATCGTACTTCGATTTTACCGGATCGCGTTTGCATTTCAGGTACATCAGTGGCAGTCGTGCCACCTCAACGCGTTCTTTCATCGCGTCACTGCCGGCAACGATCTCTGCCTTATCGAATATCTCATCTGCCTTCCGGATAAACTCATCTGTAAAGATCTTATCATCGGGCTTAAGTCCAATGTGGATATGGGTATCAGGTTTTACCAGCCCCTGCAGCAAGTCAAAATACTCTCCCACATACTGCCCGGCCCTGCCGTAGTATCCGTACATGAAATCATCCACAACCTCATCGACATCAACATTCACATTCCAGAGCAGCTTTGCTATCAGGTAAGCCCTGAGTTCGGCAAACTCCCCTCCCCGGCTCTGATAAGCCGCCTGCTCCATGATGCCGATAGCATTGTTCTCGATGAAAGTCCTGATATTTGGCTGAAGCACTGCAAAATTGGGGTACGGCATGATGTAATGGCTGAAATTCACCACATAATCCCAGATATAAAGATGCGGAGCGATAGATGACCAGCCCTTCATGTCATCCATAAACGCCTTGTTCTCCGGGCCTCTCTCCAGCGGATGGGCAAAACAACACTCGATGCTGCAGAGCCGTATCACCACATTATCCTTCGGTGTGATATGCTTCGGCGGCTTTCTTGTGTACTGATATGCCAGTGTACCTACATACTTATCGGGGAAATCCTTTTTTATCCTCTCTGCAACCTGATTTACGAACCACAGCACAACACCGGACTCGCCACCCTCTTTTTTAGCTATCGCCTGACACTTGTCGCACAGGCAGGGGTTGTGCCAGTCGTTCTGCGATACGGAATAGATAAGGTTTCCGGGGTTCTCAACGATCTTTTCCTCCAGCCGTTTTGTGATGATGTCAAGCACATCGGGATTGGTAAGGCAGAGCTGGGCATGATCGTAAACCCGTTTGCCGTCTATCAAACTGTAGTATTCAGGGTGTTCCTTGTAAAACTCCTTCGGCGGCATCAACTGGTAAAAGGTATGGACAGCCCAGTAGCCCTCCACTCCTCCGGGCTGTTTACGGTACCCCATAGAACCGTTCATTTTGTTGTGCGCAGCCCATTCGGGATCGAAGGCCTCGTAGTAAAAATCGTTCCTGACACGCAAAGTCGGCGCCTCGGCGTGATAGATGTGCTCAAAAGAGCAGCCCTGGCGGTCCGGGACAACAGTTACCTCCGGAGTGTACCACCTGACCCCAAACTCACGTTCAAGAAAAGTGAACACAGCATACATTGTTCCCCGCACCTTTCCACCTGTCAGAACGATACTCGGACCAACATTTTTGTACACAAAAGACTCATCCGAAGTATCAGGCTCGGCATATCCTTCACCAAGCAGTTTTGCCGAATGACGGTTATAACCGATGATTATCTCTTTATCCGTTTGTTCCGCATTATCGCTTTCCACAGAGAACTCTGCCCCGCTGATCTGCTTCAGGTACTTTTGGAGTTCAGAGGCAGCCCACTTCTCCGACTCAGAAGCATTTTCGCCGAGGATGATTCGATAGTCTGTTTTCTTATTTTTGAACAATTCGTATTCTATGCGTTTGCCGGCAAAGTAATCTATCTTTTTATGCCATGATTCACCTTTCATTCCGGTGGCATCTATCCTGAGCTGATATGGCATGTAATCATCCGAAGCAACAGGCAGTTGCATCTTTTTCTCCACATTCCACATACCGGACCACACAACAGCGCTGTCCCCGTCGGTTGTTACCACTTCAAGTTTCACATCCTTAAAAATATTCTTCATCACATCCACGGCAGGAAAGCACCGCAGTTCAGGCGTGCCTCCGGGAACTGTTACAACATCGAAAAATGACCTGCTGCTTTCCACTGTTTCGATACTAAAAGGACGTATCCTCACGCAAAATTCCCAGCGATTTCCCTTCTCCTCAATTTTCAGCATCAACCTGTTGACACCTTTCTTCAGGGCAACAGGCACCAAATCATCATCCGGCTTGCACCCGCGTGCAACAGGGTGTTCCCACACAAGTTCTCCGTTCAGCCAGAACTTCCCACCGTCGTTTGTCCCGAGTGACAGAATGTAGTTACCCGGCTCTTCCGCATGTATCTCTGTGTATGCATAGGCAAACACATACGACTCCTTCGACACGGCCTCATCCAGGCTGATGACAGAATCTTTTGCGGAAAATTCCTTCCATACAAAGGC
>JALVJU010000394.1 GCA_027034005.1 Marinilabiliaceae bacterium | reverse complement strand
ACCATCATGCACCTTGCCAATCCCAACCTGCCATTCGGCGGTGTGGGGAATTCCGGCATGGGCAACTATCACGGTAAGTTTGGCTTCGATACTTTTACTCATAAAAAAACCATACTGAAAAAAGCTATCTGGTTCGAGCCGTGGGTGAAATACCCGCCATTCACCGAAGGAAAGCTGAAAGTACTTAAAAAACTGCTGTAAGGTAAGCCAGATGGAATAATACAGAGGCACAGAGGAGATTAAAGCCACAGATGCACGGAGAAAAGTTTATTGGGGGCGCGACTTGATGTCGCACTCCCAATTTATTCTATGAGGGTGAGGAACAAAAACTATCCATGCACCTGCCAGCCTGGCTATCCAGTCAGACAGTCAGATCCGTGGCTCAAATTCTCTCCGTTGCCATGTTTGGATTTTTTATAACTTTATGCCAAACTTAAAACCATGATAACACAAGATCAGATAAAATATCTAACCGGACGCGAGCTTGCGTTAAGGAGGTATCTTTGACATCGATAAGAAAAAAATAGAGATAGAAGAGGAAGAGATGCGCAGCCAGGCGCCTGACTTCTGGGATGACCCTAAAAAAGCCGAAGCTGCCATGAAAAAACTCAGGGAGCTGAAAAGCTGGGTCAAGGGCTACGAAGAGGTGCATACCGCCGTAGAAGACCTGAAAGTACTGCATGACTTTTACAAGATGGAAGAGGCAAGCGAAGATGATGTGATGGAGCAGTACAAACTCACCGTTGACCTTCTTGAAAAGCTTGAGCTTAAAAATATGCTTCGCCGTGATGAGGATAAGCTTGGCGCCATACTGAAGATCAATGCCGGGGCAGGAGGCACCGAGAGCCAGGACTGGGCCGAGATGCTGATGCGTATGTACATACGCTGGGGGGAATCACACGGCTACAAGGTGAAAGAGATGAACTACCAGCCCGGTGACGAAGCCGGTATCAAGACCGCCACCCTGCAGTTTGAAGGGGACTATGCTTATGGGTACCTGAAAAGCGAGAACGGGGTACACCGGCTCGTGCGACTGTCTCCATTCAATGCGGCCAACAAACGTATGACATCTTTTGCATCTGTGTTTGTGGCGCCCCTTGTTGACGACACCATCGAGGTCGAGATCAATCCTGCCGATATCACCTGGGAGACCTTCCGTTCCGGAGGTGCCGGAGGACAGAACGTGAACAAGGTGGAGACAGGTGTTCGCCTGCGCCATGCCCCATCGGGGATTATCATTGAAAATACCGAATCACGCTCACAGCTTGGTAACAAGGAGAATGCCATGCGCCTCCTGAAATCGCAGCTCTACGAACTGGAGCTTCGTAAAAAAATGGAGAAACAGAACCAGCTTGAAGCCCAAAAGAAAAAGATAGAGTGGGGCTCACAGATACGCTCATATGTGATGCAGCCGTACAAGCTGGTTAAGGACCTGCGGACCAACTACGAAACATCCAACGTACAGGCAGTGCTTGATGGTGACCTGGATGGTTTCATCAAGGCATACTTGATGGAGTTCGGGGCTGAAGAGGTGTTTAAAGAGTAACAACTGTGTTGAACAAATCTTCCGGTAATCAGTTAAAAATTAAAAAATCAATGTTATGATACAGATATTACACAACCCAAGATGCGCAAAAAGCCGTGCAGGACTAAAGTTCCTACAGGAAAAAGGCATTGAGCCCGAGATCATCAAATATCTTGACAATCCTCCCACTGCGAAAGAGTTCAAAGAGATACTGAAAAAGATGGGTGCAAAACCTATCGATGTGTTAAGGAAGAACGAAGCTATCTTCAAAGAGTACTACAAGGGGAAAGAGTTTACCGAAGAAGAGTGGATAGAGATAATGGTAAACAATCCAAAACTCATTGAACGCCCCATCGTCATCAACGGCAACAAGGCAGTGCTTGGAAGGCCTGCAGAAAAGATTGAGGAGGTGCTGTAGGGAAGTACAAGCCCCCACCTAACCTCCCCCCAAGGGGGAGGGACTCCTGTTTTCGGTATGTTCCTTACCCCCTTTGAAAGAGCAGTCGTAAAGCTCTGAGGATCACGTTTCTTCCCCCTCTCCAAATGGAGAGGGGGCTAGGGGGTGAGGGAAAAATTATTCGTGCATCAGTGGCTTTTCATCACAGCCTGAAAATATCGAGGAAATCCTCGTCGATCTTCGATTCCACAATGCCTTCGGCAGTCAGGATATCAAAGTAGGCCTTAACCTTCTTAACGAGCTCTTCGCCTGATACATAGTTGAAGTTCACGCGGTCGAGGAAGAGACGTACGCGGTCAGGCGGCTGGCGCATCATGTCGAACGACAGGTTGGCGGCCTCGTCACGGTTCTCGTTTACCCAGTCGATGGCTTTCTTCAGCTCATCGAGGAATACCTCTGTAATCTCAGGATGGTTGCGGATAAATTCTCCTTTTAGGACAACCCCTGCATTAGGGAAGCTTCCGAAGCCCGGATTATGCTCGTTCCATATTTTGTTGTACGAAAGTATCGATATCTCCTCACCCCTGTCCTGCATTATCTTAATGGCATAGCTGGCCTCAGGTTCACGCAGGATAACAGTATCTGCCACACCTGTTACAAAATCAGCATATATCTTCTCAGGCCTTCCGAATGGCTCACCGTACACAAAATTGAAATCATCAGGGTTCAGGCCGCTTGCCTTGATGAGATACTTGGTGATCTTTGCCGGCGGCGCCTCTTCAAACAGCGGGGTGTGGATTGTTTTCCCTATCAGGTCTTTAAAACTTTCGGCTTTGTATCCGCGTGTAAGGATCACAAAGTTGTCCCAAACGAAGAGGGAAGGTATCTTCACATCACTGTTACGCAATTTTGCAGAAGTGATAAGCGCCGAGAAACTGATGTCGGCTTTCCCGTTGGCTATCCATGCAAGGTGCTTCTCTGTCTCTTCCCACACTTTCAGTTCTTTTACCTTGACTGCCTTACGGATAACATCCGACTGCAGAAGCCGCATTATCACCGGATATGCAACAGGTGTTGCCGATTGT
This sequence comes from Marinilabiliaceae bacterium, assembly GCA_027034005.1. Lineage (GTDB taxonomy): Bacteria > Bacteroidota > Bacteroidia > Bacteroidales > Marinilabiliaceae > JAADEM01. The sequence goes on along the minus strand of JALVJU010000394.1, from coordinate 7,669 downwards.
ATCACCACTTCTGGCTTTTCACTGCCGGCATCTTCTTCTTCCGATGATGTTTTTATTTTATGGAAGTAAACCCAAACCTCTTCCGGGCCCACGTATTCGGTGTAGTGCTCAAAGCCCATTTCCGAAAGCATATTTATCATCGGATAAGGCTCAAAACGCTGAATGAGGATAAATCCGTAATCTTCCTCTATCTCGTATGCTTTTTTGATGATGATATCGAACGGGTCGGTCATCATCATGCGTACGTCAAGCACTTCGAAGTTGTGGCGGCGCTCCATCCAGTCTTCTTCTTTCTCATCTTTTGCAGGATTGAAAACCGATACACGGTATTCACGGCCTTTCTCAACATTGTATTTGAATCCCAACCCGTCAACGACCTTAATCAGTTCCGACGGATATTCAACAGATATGAATACCATGTTCTGCTGCGGCCCAAGATTGGAAACTTTCTCTATCAGTTCGCTGATGGAGTCAGTGTTGTAGATGTACCTCTCGGGGCTCTCTTCCCAGGTGATCTCTACTCCTGTTACCTCTTCGTCGTGAACGGTATTCTTAACACACTCCGGCATGCTGTTGAGAAGTTTTTCTTCAACACCTAAGTGCTTGTTGATAGTATGTAGTATCTCACAAATGGAAATACCTGTTACCCTTGCTGCATCTTTAAACGATGCAAAACGCGCAAGTGTGTTGTAGAGTGCCGGGTTTTGCATACGCTTGAACTTCGGTGATAGCTTGATAAGCACATCTTTCAATTCCGGATACTTGTCAAGAGTCTCTTTTATGTTCGATTTTGCCAAAACAGGCATGATAGATGGCTCCTCCGTTTTTTCAGATGCTGAGATAGCATTTACCGGACAAACCTCCAGAGCAGCATGGCATTCAACCTCCTCTTCATCGTTCTCGGGCTGTTTGAAAACAAACGCCTTTCCTTCATCGTTCATGGCGAAGTTCTTGCCTGCAACTTCAACGCAGGCACGGCATGCGATGCACTCTTCGCTTACTGAATACTTTTTAAGTTTCATCTCTTTATGTTTTAATGTATTTATGTTTTTTATTTCTGCTTTGTAGTCTGCCTTCCGGTGTCGTTTGAACCATACAATGAACCCGGATATCAGGATAAACAATATTGCCAGTCCCGACAGGGGCACCACCAGGATGTAAAACGGGCCGGTAAGTGCCTGGTAGATCCTTCCGGTATGAACCTCGAGTGCCACATTCCACAGTGATATGGGTGATGACTCAATAATGTTCTCAGGCATATTTACAAAAGGCGTTTTGGACGATATGTTTATCGCTCCGTAATCGTAATCGAAAAACACCTCTTGCCCTTTAAAATCGGTAGTGAATCCGGTAACCTTAAAATCGCCTATTGGCGGGCCTCCCGGTTCAGGCGGAATATAAGGTTGTTTTTTTATGTAATCCCAAATGTAGCCGGTGCGGGTGTTCCAGATAAAAAGTCCTTCGAACGAGCCCACGAGCCAGGTGTCCCTTCCTGTTTGTTTAAGCACATTTACGCCCATAATGCTAACAGGTGGCTGATACGGGCACATTTTCAGTTGTGAGTTGAAATTATCGTCAGAGTAGTAAAACCCGTCCATCGTGGCAATCAGGAACCGGTTGTTCTCCTTGTCGTAGGCTATCCTCCGCAGAATGTCGAACCATGGATTTGGCGTTGCAAGTTCGGTATATGGTATTTTTTCAACTCTTGACGTACCAATAAGTGCCAGAAGCGGCGGCCTGAGAAACATGCCCGTAGCCGTAGTGATGATGAGAAGCAGTACCGTGGTCCATCCTATCTTGTTATGCCATTTCAGGTTCCACACGCTTTTTTTGTAAACGGTGTGTATCTTTTTGTTCTTTTTCAGGTGCGACCTCATACGGTAGCCGTTGATGAAATAGATAATCCCCGTAACGGTCAGGAAAATGAAAATCAGGGCCACAATGTCAATGATAATTTTACCGATGAGTCCGTAAATCTCGCCGCTGTGGATGACCCACAATGTTTTGAACAGGCCGATCTTGTTGTCGTAATTTTCCGGTGCGGGGATGTTAATTCGTTTAAAGTTGCGATAATCGGTTGTTGTGAGCAGGAAAGAGCGGGTCATAACGTAAAGTGTTCCGTCTTTTCCCATGAGGTCAACAACACGCTTTTCGCTAACGGGAAGAGTTACAGGTTTCCACTCTCTCTGGCCGGTGTCGTACCGGTACAATCCAAAAAAGGTTCCGGCAAACAGTTCTCCTTTTTTAGTCAGGATAAGACTGCATACCTTTCTGTTATCAATGCCTTTCGGGAAACCGTCGTTAAAATCTTTAAATGAATTAAAAGAGCTGTCGGTAAGCCAAACTCCAATGTTACCGTAAATCAATATCGAATCCCGGCTGAGCTTAAGTGTGGACTTCACTGCTGCATCGTTCCAGTTAGAGTACCGGTATTCATCGGGCAGGATGTTGCGGTTCACGTCTATTGCCGACAGCCCTTCCCTGTGGTTCAGTACTATGCCCGACAACGCAAAAAACACGATGATCAGTGAGAACGCGATGCTTATCCATTTATGATATTTTTTCAGCCAGTCGATCATTTTTTCTTTTTTATAATTCATCGGATGACTCAAAGATCATCCAATGAATATTTTTTGTGAATGCAAAAATAATCTTTATTTAGATTAATTATGAATACTTGGGCTAAAAATTACCCGAAGACAAAAATAGTCTCCGGGTAATCAAGGATTGGTAGTTGAATTTATGCTTCTTTTTTGCCCATAAATGTTTTTATGAACAAATCAAGGAAAACGATGATACCACCAAGGATCATCATCGTGTCAGGCAGGATCCTGAACCACATCCATCCTTTCACTACATCAAGGGCTGAGTGTATTCTTGTGTAGTAGTAACCCATCTCGGCGGCTATCCTTGTTTGCTCAAGTCCTATCATCAGCGTTGGGATTGCGAAAATGAGCACCCCGATAGTAAGCAGCCAGAAGCCTATCTTGCTCCATTTGTCGTTCCATGCCCATCCGTTGGCCATTGAATTAGCCCGTGATGTCATGTAAAGGAATGCGATGGAGATGTAACCGAATGCACCAAGCAGGGCAACGTGTCCGTGGGGCATTATCAGATAGGTACCGTGTGAGTAGTAAGATATGGTCGGTGTGTTGATAACCATTCCGAAGAATCCGGCTCCTATCCAGTTAAGTGCTGCAGAACCAGCGATCCACATGAACGGTGTACTGAAAGCATTGGCTTTGCCTTCTGCTTTCTGTTCCCTTTGGTTTTTCCATGCTTCAACTATCATAAGTGCAAGTGGAAGCGGCTCAAGGGCTGAGAAGATACCTCCGATAGCTATCCAGTACTCGTCAAGTCCCTGCCAGAAGTAGTGGTGTCCCACTCCAAGTGTTCCGGACATCATGATAAGGAACAGTTCGAAGAACATGGTACGTTCGGCAGTCTTTTGTGAGATGAGCCCGAGTGATACTGTCATAAAGGCAATAACACCGGCGGCGAACAACTCGAATGTAAGCTCTACCCAAAGATGGATCACCCACCAGCGGTAGTAGTCGTCTACTGTGAAGTTCGGCATAACCTTGTGTATCGGCATCATACCGGCAATGTAAAGTGTTGCTATGGCAAATGCCGACCAAATGATAGTACCCACAAGTGGGTTGTTGGTTGCTGATTTTTTGATGAGAGAAATGATAAGCAGGAACCAGAACACAAGACCGAGCACAAGACCGATATCCCATACACGTCCAAGGTTGATCAGCTCACGGCCTTCGTTTCCAAGCCAGAACCATGTTTCACGAAGGTTACCTGTAGCTCCCATGTAAAGTCCGATAATCGCTCCAACTGCAACAACGAGCAAAGCAACCCATAGAACATCAACAAGCCACGGGAATTTATGGTCTTTGCCGGCCACCCACGGGGCTATCAAAAGTCCTCCGACTAACCAGCCAACAGCAACCCAGAGAATGGCAAGCTGTGTGTGAATGGAACGGATAACGTTGAAAGGAAGAATGCTTTGAGAAAATACAAAGTCCTGTTGCGGATCTGCGTATAGGTGTGCCAGATATGCCCCCAGGAAAAGCTGAACAACAAACAACAGGCTTACGATCGGAATATACTTAAGCAGTTTCTTCTGCGACCTGAAAAGACTTGTAACTTTCAGAGCCGGCTCAAGTTTTTCGTTAGCATCTTTTTTGAAAAGATATTCGTACGAAAGGAAGATAACGATGATAGTCAGTGTCCAAAGCAGCAGGAACTCCCACAGTGATACGATGTGCATGTTGTAGGATGCATCCTGGTCAACGAGGGGCTCATGCGGCCAGTTGTTCGACCATGTACGTGCAGGGGCGTTTTCATCCAGATATTTTTTATTTGATTCAGGCCGTAACGAAGATGCCACAAGTTGTGACCAGTCAACGAAAGCAGCGATCTTCTCTGCCTCCTCGGGATGGATAAAACCGCCGGGCAATGCCCTTGTCTTATCACCTTCAACAAGCATTTTCTTCAACTGCTTTACATTCTCTTTAAATGCTGCAGCCGATGCGTCGGTGTAAACAGTCCCGCTTTCAAGCAGTTTTGTTTGTTTGTGGAAATCCTCCTTAACACGTGCTTTTACTGCACCAAGCTCTTCTGCAGAAAGCTGGTCTTTGGTTTTCCCAAACATCTGCTTTCCGTAGTAATCGTACAGGAACTCAGCCCTGTGATGGAAAAAGTTTGTTGTGAAGTCAGGGCCCATGTATGCACCCATACCGAGAAGTGTTCCCCAGTCCATAAGGTCAAATTCCTGGAAATAACCTTTACCCTCAACAACATCGTCGTAAGTGTAAAGGACTTCTCCCGATTCCGATTTAACCTCTTTTGGAATTGGCGGTACCTCTTTCTGCAGTGTTGCAGTGAAATAGATCAATGCCGATACCATAAAGATCGCAATGATCCAAAAGCCCGAATACAGGCCTTTCTTAGTCATGAATTTGTCTAACCATGTTTCTTTCATACTCTTGATTTTTGTAATTTGGTTAATGAATTAAAATATTTTATGCCACAATCTTGTAGCATTTAATAACAAAAAAAGGTCAATATTTGTTTATTTTATTGTAATTAAAATCTGCTAATGTCTTATTATTTAATACATTCATGAGTTTTTCACGCATTGGTAACCAGCTCTCGTGCATTACACATGGATTGTCATCGGAACACTCACCAAAACCAAGCACACATCCCATATATTTTTCCATTCCTTCCACGGCATCAATGATCTGCGAAAGATGTATCTCCGATATATTTTTAGCAAAAACATATCCGCCTTCACGCCCCTTGATACTCCTGATAAATCCGGCCTTTGACAGATCCGTCATAAGGCGGCGCAGATATTTATCGGATATCTTCAACTGCTCTACCAGATGACGTGCGGGATAAAGTTCTTCCGGTTTACGTGCCATAAAACTTAATATCCTTAATGCGTATTCCGATGTTTTTGTGAGCTTCATAAATTACTACACAGATGTATTATTTAATGCAAATTAAAGTGTTTTATGACAAATAAAAAAGTTTTATCGCAAAAAAAATCATGAGGAAAAGGTGAAAAAGAAATAACTGTCAAAAGGAATGGCCCTCTGTTTTCACTATTTTGTTTTAGGGAGCCCTATTTTGTCGATTTTGGCCTGTACTTCAGGGGCAAAGTTCAGGATACGGTTTACCCTGTCAAAATCGAAAAGGGCATCAAGTGCCCTCGGGCCTCCTGCATCTTCGGTGTAACTTCCTGCATCCGATTTAAAAAAGATGCAAAGGATCTCATAAAATTCATCTGCCGGCATACCTGCGATTCGGCTCATTTGCTCTATCTGCTTAAGTGCCTCTTCTGTCGTGATCATACTTTTCAGGTATTCACCTATGGGATCGAGAGAGACATGGGCAATGGCAAGGTCAGTATGTTTTTTGTCAATCTTCAAATGCCGGAAAAGGGGTTTGATGTATTTTGGTGTGTAATGATGTTGTTTGTGTTTGCCGCCATTGGCAATTGCCGTAGGTTTACCAATGTCGTGCAAGGCAAGTATCAGCCGGAATATCATCTTGTCAACTCCGGCGGGAAGGTCTTTGTGCCCGAAATACCACTCAAACTGTTTAAGGACCATCAGAGTATGCTGCTCAATAGTGTATTTCTGCCACACCCCGGCATCACTCTCAAAAAAGCCGGCACACTGCTTTTTGAGTAAAGAAATAAGGTTCTCGGGAGAATAGTTTTCCTCACTGAGAACCTCATCAAGTTCTTCTCTGCTTATGTGATACATTATTCCGCTATCAACAGAAAATAGTTCTTTTTACCTTTTTGTACCAGTATGTAACGGTCGTTAAGCAGGTCATCTGCCGATACTGTTTGCTCGGCATTTGCAACCTTTGTTTTGTTAATGCTCACACCGCCACCTTTAATGGTCCTTCTCGCTTCTCCTTTCGACGGGAATACCGATGTTTTTTCTCCAAGAAGGTCAACGACATTGATACCCTCCTTTAGTTCATCTTTTGAGATATTAAACTGCGGCACACCTTCGAAAACCGACAGGAGGGTTTTTTCGTCGATCTTCCTTAAGGCATCTGTTGTACTCTTTCCGAAAAGAATCTGAGAGGCTTCCACGGCAGTGTTGTATGAATCTTCTCCATGAACCATTACCGTAACCTCTTTGGCAAGCCTTTTTTGCAAAGGACGCAGGTGAGGCGCTTCTTCTTGCTCTTTCACAAGCTCGGCTACTTCCTCTTTTGTTAGCATGGTGAATATCTTGATATACTTTTCGGCATCGGCATCCGATGTGTTCAGCCAGAACTGATAGAAAGCATACGGGCTGGTGCGCTCAGGGTCTAGCCAAACGTTGCCTGACTCCGTTTTGCCGAATTTGCCGCCATCGGCCTTGGTGATAAGCGGACAAGTAAGTGCAAATGCCTCACCGCCTTCGATGCGGCGGATAAGCTCAGTACCGGTAACGATGTTGCCCCACTGGTCGGAACCGCCCATCTGAAGTTTGCAGTTTTTGTGCTGGTACAGGTAGAGGAAGTCATACCCCTGGACAAGCTGGTAAGTGAATTCGGTAAACGACATTCCCTCTTTCGAATCGGAGCTCAGGCGCTTCTTAACAGAGTCCTTGGCCATCATGTAGTTCACAGTGATATGCTTGCCAATGTCGCGGATGAAATCGAGGAAAGTAAAATCCTTCATCCAGTCGTAGTTGTTTACCATCTCGGCCTTGTTCTCGGCATCAGTGTCGAAGTCGAGGAAACTTTTAAGCTGGCCCTTCAGGGCCTCCTGGTTCTGACGAAGCGTTTTCTCGTCAAGCAGGTTACGCTCCTTTGATTTCCCTGACGGGTCGCCTATCATACCTGTGGCACCGCCAACCAGCACGATGGGCTTGTGCCCTGCTGCCTGAAAATGCTTTAGCATCATCACACCTACCAGGTGGCCGATATGCAGTGAATCGGCAGTAGGGTCGATACCCACGTAAGCCGATGTCATCTCTTTTTCAATTTGTTCCTTTGTTCCGGGCATGATGTCGTGTATCATACCTCTCCATTCCAGTTCCTCTACAAAGTTCATATCCTTGTTCTTGTGTTTTTATTTCAATTTTGAAGCGACAAAGATAGTAATTTTTCTTGCCATTCAAGTTGATAGCTTCGGGCCGGGTGT
>JALVJU010000393.1 GCA_027034005.1 Marinilabiliaceae bacterium | reverse complement strand
CTGGAGGATGAGGCTATAGATGAGTTGATTTATTGTTATGAGATGCCTGAAATGAAAACTGTGCAGGATCTTTTGTTAAGTTGTAACGAGGTCGGTGTAGTTTTCAGAATGTATTCGCCGATTTTCAATATGCTTTCCAATAAGACACATTTGCACTATTTCGGCACTACTCCTCTGTTGACGATATCAAATACCCCATTGGATTATTTGTCCCTTAGAATAAAAAGGATCATTGACTTTTTTTCTTCATTAACGGCTGTTGTGATATTGTCTCCTGTATATGTTTTGGTGGCATTGATTATTGTTTTTTCTTCCAAAGGACCGGTGTTTTTCAAGCAGATAAGAGTAGGTCTTCGAGGCCGTCAATTCTGGCTGTATAAGTTCAGAACAATGGTAGTAAATGCAGAGGACCTTAAAGAGAAATTAAAAGAATACAATGAGATGGACGGCCCTGCTTTTAAGATGGCTCATGATCCGAGAATAACCAAATTCGGACGTTTCCTGCGTAAAACAGGTCTTGATGAGTTGCCTCAGTTTTTTAATGTTCTGCTTGGAGATATGTCACTGGTAGGCCCGCGCCCTTCAGTTCCGGAAGAGGTAAAGGAATATGAACGTTGGCAGCTAAGGCGTTTGTCTATGAAGCCGGGAATTACCTGCACTTGGCAAATATCTGAAAACAGAAATGATGTTTCTTTTGAAGATTGGATGAGAATGGATATGGAATACATTGATAACTGGTCTTTGAAACTTGATTTTGTAATTATTCTTAAAACTATAAGAACCGTTTTCAGAGCTGACGGACGTTAGTCTTTTCTATTATTTTCCGGGTATCATATTTTGTTTATTTATTTTGAAGTAGCTTTGTGTTTTTAAAGCGAATTACATGGATATATTAAAGAAAATTTTATTTGTCATAATTTTTATTGTGGTTATTGCAGGATGTACCACAAGGGTTAAGGTTCCCCGAGAGTTTCCTCAGGAGGATTCCATGGCTGTTATCTTGGCAGATATATACTATGTGGAAGCAACACTGGGGCAGGCCCGGGAATATATGCTGCGGGGCAATGAGGATCAAATGCTGAAGTTTTATAAAGATGTTTTTGATAAGCATAACATTACTAAACAGAAGTATGATACTGCCTTTGCATGGTATTCCGAACATCCTCAATTGCTTTCCGGGGTATACGATAAAGTAATATCTATCCTGAGTGAACGTGAGTCCGTCATAAGCAATGATACGTCAAAGAGGGCAGAGGCTGCAATGAGGTCAACAAGGATACCAAAGATGAAAGATATATGGAAAGGCAAGAGGAGCTTTGTCATAAATCATAAAGATTCTACCGGAGGGACACTGCCTTTCACTATCGAAGTCGATTCACTGCAGTCAGGGATATTTCGTTTGATGGCCACTTACCGTTTCACAAAAGGTAATATTATTAACAAAGCATACATGAAGCTGATAGCATGTTATTCTGATAGCACGGCAGATACGGCTTCATATTCTATTGATAAATCTTTTACAGAGCGAATTACGACTTTATCGCTTGATGCAGACAAGAAGAAGTACGTTACTGAGATAAAAGGTCTTCTTCTTGATCATGACACAGCAATTGTGGCTAAAGGTTACATAAGGAATGTAAAACTGTTTTATATCCCGCGATCGGATATTAAGATGAGATAAGATGAGAAAGCTTTCAGCGCATTTTTGTCTGTTGCCTGACGGCTCTGTTGGGAAATGGCCTGTCATCTCTTTGAATGGTGAAGGTGCAATAACCGGCATGAGAGTGAATGATGAGCAGTTCAGGGAGGAACCGGGCTTGGAATTTTACGGGGGAGTGCTCGTGCCGGGATTCATAGAAGACATGAGGGATGTGTCGTTTGATGGTATAAAGGAAGAAAACATCATGAAGGTGATGAACAGGTTTTATTCCGAAGGTTCGGTAAAGTTTATTTGCAGATCAGATCAAAAGCATTTCTCGTCAGGTTTCAGATGCGAGGTTTTTTATGACGGATCATATATTTACAGTGAATTGCAACCGTTTTCAGGGGTATTTTTTTGGGAGAGGGTAAAAATAGAGGCGAACAGTAAATATGACGGAAACATTTTAAAAGCTATACATTCCATACAGGAAAACACAGTCGGTTCTTTGCCGGAGGAGTTAAGGTGGGGGCGCATTGAAGAAGGCAACTCTCCCGGGATACTTCTTGTCAAAGGATTAAATCTTGCAGATATGAGCATTACAGAAAAAAGTTCCATTAAAATTTTACAGCATTAAAAAATAATAACATGTTAGATTTGATAATACAGGCCTCCATCGAAGCAGGCAAAGAGATACTAAAGGTGTACAACCGGGATGATTTTAATGTAAGTTTCAAAGATGATTCATCACCACTTACGGATGCCGATGTGAACAGTCATAACGCCATCATGAAAGCATTGAAGCAAACAGGTATTCCTGTGCTGAGCGAAGAGGGAGCAACGATACCATATGAGGAGAGAAAAGACTGGAAAAAACTATGGATCGTTGATCCGCTTGACGGAACAAAAGAGTTTGTGAACAGGAGAGGTGAATTTACTGTGAATATTGCTTTGGTCGAGGATCATTATACGACAATGGGTGTTGTGTTTGCTCCATGGTTAGGTCACCTTTACTGGGGATCGGAGGAAGGAGCTTTTTTTGCTGATCTCGGGAAAAAATGGGAAAATACTGTAGTGTCCGATTACAGGAGTAATGCAGTAACGCTTCCTAAAACTTTGCCCGGCACTTTCACTGTTGTTGCCAGTAAGAGCCATTTGTCAGAAGAAACGAAGCAATTCATTAAAAAGGTAGAGGAGAAAGTTGGAGCAATAGGGTTTTCTTCCATAGGGAGTTCCCTTAAGATGTGTCTGGTGGCTGCAGGAAAAGCACACCTTTATCCACGCTTAGGGCCCACAATGGAGTGGGATACAGCAGCGGGTCAGGCCGTTGTTGAAGCAGCAGGGGGTATTTTGATTGATCTTTTTACTAATGAACGAATGAGGTACAACAGAAAGGAACTACTGAATAACTATTTCATTGTTGCTTCAGAGGGTGTAGATGTGAGAACTTTTTTATAGGTTTTCATTGCGAAAGTGTTTGAAAGGATACATAAAGCTGGACGAAAGATTTTAAATCGAAATAATTGGCCGTTAAATAATATTAAATTATAAGCTGACATTAGTGAAGTATTTCCTTTATGTTCGTTTAATCTTTATCTTTGAGAGCAAAATTGATAATCTAAAAATTTAGAAAAAATGCCAAAAATTGATGATTTTAATTTCAAGGGTAAAAAGGCCATAATCAGGGTTGATTTTAATGTGCCTTTGAACGATAAGTTTGAAGTAACTGATGATACAAGGATCAAGGCAGCTTTGCCTACGATTAAAAAAGTGATAAGTGACGGAGGTTCTGCAATTGTAATGTCTCACCTCGGCCGTCCAAAAGGAAAAGTAAATCCGGACTTCTCATTAAGTCATATTACGGGCCATTTTGCAAAATTGCTGGGAACAGAGGTGCAGTTTGCGTCTGACTGTGTTGGCCCTGAGGCAGAAGAAAAAGCTGCTGCCCTTAAGCCGGGTGAAGTTTTGCTTCTTGAAAATCTTCGCTTCCATCCTGAGGAGGAGGGTAAGCCTAAGCTTGCTGAGGATGCAAGTGAGGAGGAGAAAAAAGCAGCCAAGGCAGAGATGAAGGAAAAGCAGAAAATATTTGCAAAAGCATTGGCTTCTTTGGCCGATGTTTATGTTAACGATGCTTTCGGAACTGCTCACAGAGCTCACGCTTCAACTGCAATTATTGCAGATTACTTTGATGCTGACAGCAAGATGTTCGGTTTCCTTATCGACAGTGAAGTGTCAAGTCTTGACAAGGTACTGAAGGATTCTCAGAAACCTTTCACAGCAATCATGGGGGGAGCTAAAGTGTCAACTAAGATCACTATCATCGAAAACCTTCTGGATAGGGTTGATAACCTTATTCTTGGTGGTGGAATGATCTTCACCTTCATAAAATCACGGGGCGGAAAGATAGGTTCTTCTCTTGTTGAGGACGATTATCTGGAACTGGCAAGATCGATAGAAAAGCAGGCAGAGGAAAAAGGAGTTAAGATCTTTCTTGCTGAGGATGTTGTGGCTGCCGATGTTTTCAGCGAGGATGCCAACACTAAAATAATGCCGGCAAATGAGATCGAAGACGGCTGGATGGGACTCGATATCGGCCCTAAGACTATTGAGACATTAAAGAGTGTAGTAGAGAATTCATCAACGATCTTGTGGAATGGCCCGCTTGGGGTATTTGAGATGGATAAGTTTGCCGAAGGCACAAAAGCTATCGGTGAGGCCATTGTAAAGGCAACAGAGAAAGGTGCTTTCTCGCTTGTTGGGGGTGGTGATTCGGTTGCTGCTGTCAATAAGTTCGGCCTTGCCGACGGAGTGTCATACATATCTACTGCAGGAGGTGCTTTACTTGAGTATCTTGAGGGTAAAGAACTTCCGGGTATCAAGGCAATACGTGGATAACGCTTTTTTAGAGAAATATTTTAAGCCTGTTGAATTTTCAGCGGGCTTTTTTATTCTTACGGATTTTCAAATAGTATATTTGCATACAAAAACTTCGGAATGAAACTACTCTATAACTTTGGGATTAACCTGATCTCAGCGTTTATTGCTGTCGGTTCTTTGTTTAAAGAAAAACTCAGGTTGCTGAAAAATGGCAGGGCTGAAGTGTGGGATAAGATTGAAGAAGCAGGTATTAAAGAGCCTGTTATCTGGGCCCATGCTGCATCATTGGGTGAATTTGAACAGGGCAGGCCGTTGATAGAAGCTATAAAGAAGAGGTACCCTCAAAAGAAGATCGTGTTAACTTTTTTCTCGCCGTCAGGATATGAGGTAAGAAAAAAATATGATTTGGCAGATCTTGTCTTGTATCTTCCTGCTGACACAAAGGCAAATGCCCGTCGTTTTATAGATGCCATTAGGCCGGAGAAGGTGTTTTTTATAAAATATGAATTCTGGTACAATTTTCTTTATCAGTTGAGTCTGCGTTCTGTACCTGTTTACGGCGTGTCGATGATATTCCGGGAAGAGCAGCTGTTTTTTAAATGGTATGGTTCATGGTTCAGGAAGGTTTTGAGTTTTTTCGATCATTTTTATTTGCAGGATAAAAAATCAGCGGAATTGCTTAGTAGTGTCGGGATCCAGAATTACACTGTGGCGGGAGACACGAGGTTCGACAGGGTAAAAGGGATCGCAAGTTCAGCTGGCGGCATCGAGGTTGCAGAGCGGTTCTCCAAAGGATACAGAATCATAGTTGCAGGTAGTTCCTGGCCCCCCGATGAAAAAATATTGGCAGAATATATCAATAATTCACCCGATGATATTAGAATGATAATTGCACCGCATGTCATTGATGACCCGCATATCAGGCAGATAGAATCATTACTTAAAATACCTTCTTTCAGGATGACCTCTCCGCCGGATAATCCCGGATCATACAGGGTGATGATAGTTAACACTATCGGGATGTTATCTTCTATCTATCGTTACGGACAGGTTGCATACATAGGAGGTGGGTTCGGTATAGGTATTCATAATACCCTTGAAGCTGCAGTGTATGGAATGCCGGTTTTATTTGGACCAAATTACAAAAGGTTCAAAGAGGCCTGTGACCTGATAGAAAAAGGTGGCGGTTTTGAGATAAGAGATTTTGAGGATCTTAACCGGATCATTAAAAAAATGTGGAATGAACCTGATTTTCTGAAAAAGAGCGGTAATGCTGCCTGCAGCTATGTGGAAAGTATGTGCGGTGCAACAGATAAGATAATGAACGATCTTTTCTCTGCCGGAAACTAAAATATTTGAACAAATGGCAAAAAAGAAATTTTATGTGGTGTGGAAAGGGCATAAAACCGGAGTGTTCGATTCCTGGGAAGAGTGCCGTGTAGCAGTAACAGGATACGACGGGGCATGGTATCAGGGATTTGCTACAAAAGCAGAGGCCGAACACGCTTTTAAAAATCCGGGTTCCGTGAAAAGGGAAAAGAGAGAGAGCATGGCGGGATCACAGCAAATAATATGGGACAGCCTGTCTGTGGATGCGGCATGCAGCGGCAATCCAGGAGTGATGGAGTACCAGGGGGTTCACACAAAAACAAAAAAAGTTGTCTTTCACAAAAAATATCCTCTGGGGACAAATAACATAGGAGAATTTCTGGCCATAGTGCACGGGATCGCCCACTTGAAAAAGGAAGGGGTAAAACTGCCAATTTATACCGATTCGGCAACGGCACTCAGCTGGGTGAAGAAAAAGAAGGTCAAGACAAAACTAGAGGAGAATGCCCGGACTGCTGAGCTTTTCAGGGTGGTACGCAGGGCAGAAGAGTGGCTGCGGACGAACGAGTATGATATTCCCATACTGAAATGGGATACTAAAAAGTGGGGTGAAATACCTGCTGATTTTGGACGAAAATAGGCATTAATCCACCACTTCGAAAGGAATGAAGAATTCAACTCTCGTCCCTCTTTTATTCTCCCTTGACAGGTCAGTGATATTTAGTTTGGCAGGTTCGTCCTTTCTCCCGTAGTTTAACAGGTTCAGCCTTTCCTTTGTTATGCTAAATGCCATGCTTTTGTATTTGTTATCATTTTCAGCATCTTTGGAATTATTGATCCCTACGCCGTTGTCTTCTATCACAAGTAAAAGCTTATCCTTATCTTTTTTGAATGATAAGGTTATCAGTCCGTCATCAAAATCAGTAAGTTGTCCGTGTTCAAGTGCATTTTCGAGAAATGGCTGGGCAAGCATGGGTGGTATCAGTGTTTTTTCATCAGAAATGTTCTCATCACACAGAATTTTGAATTTTATCTGATCATTAAACCTTTTGTTCTGAAGGTCGAAATACTCTTTTATGAGCTCTTTTTCCTGTTTCAGGGTTATCTTGTCCTCACGCGAATATTGCAGTACTTTACGGATGAGTTTTGTAAGATCGGTAAGGTATTGGCTTGCTTCATCAGATTTGTTGTCCAGTATCATGCACTGGATGACTGACAAGGTGTTAAAAATAAAGTGGGGGTTCATTTGAGAACGCAAAGAACGCTGTTCCAGCACCAGTCTTTTTTGTTTTTCTTTTAGTGTTTTGTTTTTGTAAAGAATGATGATAAGGGTTATGATGGACAGGAATGAGAAAATGGAAATGATAAGTATTAATCTCTGTTTCTCGCTTCTGGTTTTGTATAATATTGCTTCCTGTTTGCTTTTTTGCAGGTTGTATTTTTTTTCAAGGTCGGCAAGTGTTTTGAACTGTTCTTCATCGAATATCGAATCTTTCAGGGCTATTACTGTTTCCAGCACCCTGTTGGCATTTTTGTAATCGCCAAGTGCTTTGTATGACTGGTAAAGATGTTCAAGGTTATTCTTTTGGGCTTGCTTGAATCCAAGTGACTTGTTTATGTCCTCGCTTTTCATGTAGTATTCTATGGCTTTTCGCTTGTTGCCTTTTTTTGCATAAGCTTCGCCCATTGTTGAAAAGGCATGAATCAGTCCTCTTCTGTTGTTTATTGCCTTAAAAATGTTGATCGCTTTGCCGATGCTTTTTATAGCAAGGTCGGTTTTGTTAAGATAGAGATAATCGTTCCCAATGTTTGACAGGGCTGAAGCTTTGCCCGAATGATCGTTTAATTTAGTGAAGTAGTGCAGTGCTTTGTTATAGTGTTGAAGCGCTTCTTTGTATTTCTTCTGCCTGACATAAAGGATCCCTATGTTGTTCTCCATGTTTGCTATGGATATGGTATCTTTTAACTCTTTATATATATTCAGTGCGATCTTTGAGTGTTCCAGTTCCTGATCGTATCTGCCCCAGTTCCCGTATATCAGCCCAATGTTTTGATGTGATTTTGCTATTCCCAGCTTGTTCTTTCTTTTCTTTTCCAGGTTGAGGGATGTGAGATAGGCATCCAGTGCAGGGCCGTAATCGGCCTTGTAAAAGTGTAACAGCCCGATGTTGTTGTATGCAGCTGCAAGCCGTGCGGTATCATTTACGGCAATAAAATATTTAAGTGATCTTTTGTATGAGGTCATGGCAGAGTCATACTCCTGGGTGTAGTAGTACCCCTCGCCTAATGCGTAATATGCAAGCCCTTCAAATTGGTTATTGTCTGTGGGGAATGAAGACATCAGGTTTTTTGATATCATTAAAGTGCTGTCCGGTTGTTTGGGGGCGATGTCTATGGCATGATTTATTTTAGACAAATAACCGTTTTGAGAAAAAAGAGGAAAGAAGGGAATGTACAAAAGAATGACAAGAATTATTTTTTTTAAGATTTGATCGCAAAAAGATGTCATTTTAGGTGATTTGGATTCTAATATTGGTTAATGTGTTAAAGTTAAAACTTTTATTCAATAAGTAAAAGGAGATAAAAAGAAAACCCTTTAACTTGTCGTGAAACTAAAGGGTTTTTATTTTTAAAGGAGAGGTTCCGAGCGGATTCGAACCGCTGTAGATGGTTTTGCAGACCACTGCCTAGCCACTCGGCCACGGAACCGTTTTTGCGGTTGCAAAGTAAACAATAATTTGATTACGGAACAAATTTATTTGGCACAAATACCGCCTTTTGACTTCGTGTTTTCCGGAGGCTTAGTATACCCTATCGGTGTTACAGAATACTGTTTTAACGACTAAAGGTAACGCTCACCTTTTCCATCCTTCCGCCCATGGGAGGATTCAGTTTGGAAACCTTGACTGTTGAACTTACTACCTGCGGAAACTCCCTGTGAATTCGGTCAATGATGCGTTTTGTCAGGTGCTCGAGAAGGTGCGACTTTATCTCCATCTCCTCTTTTGTTATTTTATAAACGGAGACATAATCTAGGGCATCTTTCAGATCGTCTGTTTCTGCCGCTTTCGAGCAGTCTGTTTCCAGTGTGATGTTTACTAGGAATTTATTGCCTACTATTTGCTCTTCTTCAAAGTGCCCGTGGTAAGCATAAAATTCCATTTCTTCAAGTTCTATGAGGTTTGTAGAAGCCCCCCTTTTATCCCCCCTAAGGGGGGAAAGATTGTTGTGTGAGTCAGAGTTGGGTGTCATTTTGCAACTTTTGTTTTTGTAATATTTTCCCGAAAGATACAATTTTCATCCTTAACTGTCATTTCCGATTAAGGTAAATCCCTGTCTGACCGCAGCAGTCGGGTTTATCTGGCTACACAGTTAGACAGGTAGATTGATTTTCTTACATCGATCCGCAATAAAATATTTTTATTGCGGATTTTGGGTTAAAAACAACTATTTTTGTAGGCCTAAAATAAAAAGGATCAAAAGATGAGCAATGAAACCGGAAATAAGGAAGTGCTGAAGAATTTTATCACACAGGAGATCGAGAAAGATTTGCAGGAGGGGAAGAACGGCGGTGCCGTACTTACTCGTTTCCCGCCAGAGCCAAACGGATATCTGCATATCGGACATGCAAAATCCATATGCCTGAACTTCGGGCTGGCACAGCAATTTGGCGGAAAAACAAATCTCCGGTTCGATGATACCAATCCGGTTAAGGAAGATGTGGAGTATGTGGATTCGATAAAGGAGGATATTAAGTGGCTGGGATTTGAGTGGGAAGGAGAGCCGAAATATGCATCAGATTATTTCGATCAGTTGTACGAGTGGGCGGTGCTTTTGATCAAAAAAGGAAAGGCATATGTGGATCATCAGACAGCAGAGGAGATAGCTGCTCAGAAAGGAACGCCCACAGAACCTGGACAGGAGAGCCTTTACCGTAACCGTTCTGTTGAGGAGAACCTTGAGCTTTTTGAGAAGATGAAGAATGGTGAGTTTGATGAGGGAGAGTGTGTGCTGCGTGCAAAGATAGATATGGCTTCGCCAAATATGCACCTGCGTGACCCGTTGATGTACCGTATACTCAAAAAGGAACATCACCGCACGGGGAATAAGTGGTGCATCTATCCCATGTATGATTTTGCTCACGGACAGAGTGATTTCATTGAAGGAATAACACATTCTATCTGTACTTTGGAGTTTGAGGTACACCGTCCTTTGTACAACTGGTTCCTTGAGCAGATAATCGAGGAGATGGATACAAAGCCCACAGTTGTGCCGCGTCAGATAGAGTTTGCCCGCCTGAACCTTAACTACACGGTGATGAGCAAGCGTAAACTGCTGGAACTGGTGCAAAACAACTATGTGGACGGATGGGACGATCCCCGCATGCCGACCGTATCAGGACTGAGAAGGCGAGGTTACACGCCTGCATCCATCCGTGATTTTGCCGATCGTATCGGTGTTGCCAAGCGTGACGGCATTATCGATGTGGCAGTTCTCGAAAGTTGTGTTCGTGATGACTTGAACAAAACAGCTCCGCGTGTGTATGCTGTGCTTGACCCGGTAAAGCTGATAATCACAAATTATCCTGAAGGCAAGGTTGAGATGATGGAGGCGATAAACAATCCTGAGGATGAGAGCATGGGAAGCCGCGAGATACCTTTTTCGCGTGAGATCTACATTGAGAAAGACGATTTCATGATCGATCCTCCAAAGAAGTTTTTCCGTCTTGCTCCCGGTAAAGAAGTTCGCCTGAAAAATGCCTACATAATTAAGTGTGAGGATTACAAACTTGACGAAAAAGGTGAGGTGACAGAGATATACTGTACCTACGACCCGGATACAAAGA
>JALVJU010000392.1 GCA_027034005.1 Marinilabiliaceae bacterium | reverse complement strand
TTGATAAGTGGTTTATTGTTATTTTTATTTCGCCTGAAGAGTCCCATGTTTATTTTGTTTTTTATCGAACTCAAAAATATGGGATTCTGAGGGCTTTTTAAAATCTTAACTTTAGGATGCTAGTGAATTTTTAATAATCGTTGCCGATGTGCTCAATCCGTACATTTGAATAAATTTTTGTGATGTGGGCTTATATGTTATGCCTTCTTTTGCAATCGCCAGAAGCAGTTTCCATTGATGTACCGAAAGCATATTTCTTAAAGACAGAAACATAGTCTCCTGTTCTTTCAGCAAAATATAAGCTTGTTCTTTCCATATTTCATCTGTAATGCTATGTTGGCTGTTCGAAAAAACCCGGTTGCAAAGTTGTTGTGTGAAGAATGTGTGCCTGTCAGTCCAGCTCAGAATGTTATCAGCTACATCACGATCAATACTTTTATCATACTTTTCAAACATTTTAATTATGAAATTCCTGTATTCCAATTGTTTGATCTTACCAAGTTTTAATAGTTGTGTACTCCTGTAAAAAGGTCGTTTAGGATGTGTAAAAAGTTCACT
This sequence comes from Marinilabiliaceae bacterium, assembly GCA_027034005.1. GTDB lineage: Bacteria > Bacteroidota > Bacteroidia > Bacteroidales > Marinilabiliaceae > JAADEM01. The sequence continues at coordinate 3,221 of JALVJU010000392.1, read as the reverse complement.
CATTAAATGCTGCTGACTTCCGGAAAAAATAAAATTGATATTTTTTAATGACTGAATTTTGGCCCTTAACCATGCGCCAGTATTTTTCTCAGGATACTGCAATATTTGTTGAAACTCATCAATTGCAATTACAATTTTGCTGCTCTGGCTTTCCAGGAATTGAAACACTGCATTGATATTTATCTCTGTTTCTTCTTTGCTGATCTTAAAAGATGCCTGAGGTGTCCCGGTAAGCGGGTCGAAACTTATCATGGGGCGAAGGGATTTTATGAATGTCCATAATTTTTCGCCGAACCCTGTCTTTTCCGGAAACTGTGTTATTATTGATGTTGCCAGTCTGTTCAGGAATTGATTTAAATTTTCAGTATCAAGGATATCGACATAAACAGGTTTAAACGATTTTGGCAATTTATGTAAGACATGATGTATCAATCCTGTTTTTCCTATTCTGCGAATTGAGATCAATGTCAGGGAGTTCCCATTTTTTAAGCCTTGGATGATTTTCTTTGTCTCAACCTGCCTGTCACAAAAATAATCAGGCCCTAAATAATGAGTTGTTGCAAAAGGATTTTCCGGAATGGAATGTCTCATGATTAAAATCTTTACAACAAATATATGTAACTTTTAGTAACTTACAGTTGGTAAGTTATGACAAACGATACATAGGAAGTGATTTCAGAACTCCTTATCTATGTAAACACAGGTCGTAAACTACATGCCCGACAGGTATCGGGCATCTCACCGAGTCAAATGAATGAGGATTATCGAATAATGAATACCGAATGATGAGGGAATATAAAGGCCCGTCCGACAGGGATCGGGCATCTCAACCGGTTCTTTGGATAAACGTATGCAGTGAGGGGATTCCTGCTTTCGCAGGAATGTAAACTCACAAATAATGAAAGGTCACCATCTAAATGCTTAGCAAATTTCAAGGGGTGAGGAAAAAACAGAAAGCTGTTTTGTGTTCTTAACTTTAAGTGCGAATTTTACACTTTACAGATGCTGATATTTAATAAAATATGTCAGATGCTGTTTGTTTTCCTAACTAATTATTAATAAGTTAAGGAAAAGTGCGAAACTTTAATAAAATTTATTTCATATAGTATTTAATTCAAAAACATTAATATTAATGTCAAAAAATAAAGAAACATGAATATTTCAAAAATATGGATTTCACTCCTCCTTTCTCTGGTTTCATTTTCCTCTTTTTCACAGCCAAAAGAGATAGAAAACGACAACGGCATTATCAAAATAAAACTCGACCTTACACGTGGCGGAGCGATATGTTACGCTTCTCTGTCAGGAAGTGACAGAAACTTGGTGAACATCGCCGATGAAGGCAGGTATATCCAGCAATCGTACTACGCCGGGCGCTCCCTCGACAGGAAAAAAGACGGGCAGTCGCCAAACTGGTCACCGTGGACGTGGAATCCCATACAGGTAGGTGATGCTTACAGGAACAGGGCAGAGATACTGAAATATGAAAAGAATGGCGACACGCTTTATGTGAAATGCATACCGATGCTGTGGGACATGAACAACAGCCCCGCAGAAGCAACGATGGAACAGTGGACTGTTTTGAAAGGAAATGTGATAGAGGTACTCAACAAACTAACCTGTTTCAGGACGGATACGATCTACGGTGAGGGCATGGAGAGGGACCAGGAGCTGCCGGCCGTTTACCCCATATCTGAGCTGAAAAACTTGTATTACTACAAAGGTGCCAACCCTTTCACGGGCGACTCTATTTCAAATCCACAGGTAGTTAACCTGTCAAGCGGTTTCTGGGGCAGATATCCTGATGTAACGGAACACTGGATGGCTTTTGTCGATGACAACTATTTTGGCATGGGTGTTTACAATCCCATGTGCACCTACTTTCTTGCAGGTATGTATGGCAAACCCGGCCATGATGCATACAGCAGTTCCACATCATACATTGCTCCCGTAAAAAAAGCCGCATTGATGAAAAATTCGGTGTACGAATACACCTGCTACATTATCATCGGAAAACTGGATGAGATACGAAATAAGATTTATTGCCTGAACAAACAGAACCCCCTTGTCAGACAAAGAAAATCTCTCCCTGACTAAAGCCGGGAGAGACAGCAAAATTACTTTTTGATGGGTTTAACAGGAAATTTACGCATCAGATAAGACACCATTTTAGATATGTTTTGAGCTCTTCTGTCGGTATCATCCTCAATAACACCATTGATAGTCCCTTCCCAGATAAGCTGTTTGTTCTTTGCATCGTACACTGAACAGATCAGCGTTCCTGTTTTGTAATCTACAGGGTGAACTGTTGACATGCTGACGCCCGGTCCCCAGCCCCAGCCAGGTCCATAACCGTAAAATCCTGCATATCCGTAGTACCCCGTTGCTACAGTTGTAGTCGTATATGAGGTCTTATCCTGTGTCACAATGTACAGTGATGCGATAAGGTCACCGCCGCTGCCTTTGGGAACAATATCAATCCCCCTCTTCCTAAACTCCCTGGCAAAAGCCTGTTCAATACGCTCTTTGTCAAAATCATTCAGTCTGTATGAGCTTCCCTTGGCCCAACCATAGTATTCAAGAGTTTTAAACTTCGAAAAGCCTACACTTTTGTCGTAATCTGCAGAAAACTTTGTTGACGAACACGAACTTAAAAATATCAAAGCTATCGCCAGTAAAGAAAAATAATGTTTCATAATAAATCCTGTTTTTAATATTGTTGCTAAAGTATTAAAAAAAATTATCCGCTAAGTGAATTCCATGTTTTATATGTCTTAATAAAGACCGGCAAAAATTAAACTAATGATTTTTTGACTTAAACTACATATATTTTGCTTTATTTGCATTTTCAAAAATTAATGAACCGTAATGAACAATATTAAAATTGGCGACAGATCTTTTGGTGAAGAGAAACTTTTTCTGATATCGGGACCATGTGTCATCGAAGATGAAAAAATAATGATGGAGTCAGCGGAAAGGATAAAAAAGATCGCGGAAAAGCTTGATATGCCTTTTATCTTCAAATCCTCTTTCATCAAGGACAACAGAAGTTCAGTTGAATATTACTACGGACCGGGGCTTGATGAAGGCCTTAAAATGCTGCAAAAGATAAAAGAGACATTTGATGTCCCAGTAATCTCCGATGTGCACCATGTCGGCCAGGTTAGTTCGGCTTCCGATGTACTTGATGTGATACAGATCCCGGCCTATCTCTGCATGCA
>JALVJU010000391.1 GCA_027034005.1 Marinilabiliaceae bacterium | reverse complement strand
AGCAGATTGCCGGAATTTCCGATAGCGGCATACAACAAATATTTGCCATGCGGACTAAACCGTATTCTTGCTGATGATACCTCAACAGGCCTGATAACCTGAAATTCTTCTGCATCCTCTCCTTCCCTGGTTGGATTCGGATTCAGATTATACAACGTGCACCAATGCCAGTTATGCTCATCAAATCCATGCATTACAAATTTATCTTCATCAGGGCTAAACCCCCATGCCGTGGCCGTTGATGACACATTTAAAATGACCTTACCATTATAAAAGATAGTGATATTAACAATGTCAGAGGACGCAGCATCTGTGACCGTAACCTGATATTTTCCGTTTTTTGATGCACTTTCTTGTACTGCACTCATATTTTTACTGGCCGGAGTCTTGTACTGGTCGTATTTTTCACAACCGCATTCTATACCTGGAGATTGTGCATTGGCAAAGGTATTACAAACAATAAATAGTGTGGTTAAAAACCATTTAACACTTTTGCCAGTGATCTGTCGGAATGTAGAAAAAGCCTTCATAATATTGGATTTTAAGATTATGAAGGCAAGTTAACACGCAGAAAAACAGAAATCAATCCCATGAACATGGGATATTTTGGGTAAAAATCAACAAAAAAGTGGCATATTGAAACAGTCGGGATTATTCGGGGCGCGACTTCAAGTCGCACTCCGAATAATTTCATAACCTATCTTGTCAGTCCGGGAATAGCATCCCCCTCGCATCCGTTAGGATAGCTTATCTGCAGGAATGAGCTTATGGTAGGCGCTACATCAATCATCTTAACAGGTTCGTTATGCACCTGCCGTGTTATCTTCCAGCCGTAAAATATCAGAGGGACACGTTCGTCAATCCACTCTTTTGACATCAGCCTTCCGTCAGGCAGTTCCTCGCGCCACCCCGGGGCAAGGGCAATGAGCAGGTCACCGGAACGCTTAGGGTGATAGTTGAGCTTCAGGCTTTGCATTGCCGGCAGGTTCATCGAGGCAGCAATCACATCCGAGGCCGGCAGGGCATAGGCAATGCCCGATATCTGTTCGAGAAAACTTGCAGCCTCCTGCTGTATCTCGTTTAAAGGCAGCTTGGATTTTTCAAGAAGGTCATGGTTAAGGTAAAACTGCCCGTCGTAATATTCATTGACCCATTTGCCCTGACCATGAATGGCCATGAGATAAAGGTTAAGCAGTGCAGCTGCCTTTTTTCCGTTGAAAATTCCACGATCGTATTCGGTGAGTTCAGTTGTTGTTTTGTCGGGAGACGTTATTCCGGATGTAACGATTAAAATATTTTCAAGGCCGATCTTGTTGTTGAGAAACTTCAGGAGGTCTGCAATCTCAGCATCAAGGCGCAGTATCATATCTTCGCAAACCGGGTCGAAATGGTCGTGCCCGCTGCTATTCGAGGAATTGGATAGAAAATTTACAGTAAGGATATCCGGTATCTTATCTTTCCCGAAATTTTCGTTTAGTATCAATGACTGGGTGAAATCCCTGACAAGTTTATTCCCATACGGTGAATTGACTACATTGAAGTAAGGGCGTGAACCTTTTGTTTTTTTCAGGTCGAACAGGAAAGGGTTTACGCCTTCCATTTGTTCTTTAAAGTAGAGATACTTGTGATATTCGGCAAGGTCGTTAAGCGGCCCCCATTCCCTTTCAGCATACAGGTCGGCCATGTTCTTGTCATTAAATTCTTTCACCCAGTCCGGCTCCGGGTTCTTTGATGTGTCACGGGCAGATACGAAATGCCCTGTTTTAGTGTCTATCCAGTAAGTATTCCCTGCATCCTTGCCCATAGCCCAAACAAGCTTGTCGGGTGAAAAACCTATGGCAGCAGTTTTGGATGAGTCCCCGTACACACGTCTCACCTCGTCATAAATACTTGAGCTCAGCATCTTATCGGCTGAAACAGCAGAACCATTTCCGTCCGGAATGGCTTTTACCTCATTCTCTTTGAACTGCTCAAACCAATGGTCGGATATGATACCGTGTGTAGAAGGATAAGCTCCCGTAAAGAATGTTGCGACCGTTGTTCCCGGATAATTACTGCCTGACGGATAAAGGCCGTTCTTAAAATAGGCACCCCCGCTAAGCAGTTTGTTGAACCCTTTGTCAGAAAGCTTGTCGCGAAAAATGAACAACTGCTCTGAGCTAAGTTCATCGATAGTGAGAAAAAGCACCAGCTTCGGCTGAACTGACGGTATGTGCTTTTGAGCCGCTTTGGCATTAATGCTGCCTGCGGTAATGAAAAAGATGAAAATATAGTAAAATAACCTAATCATAATCTGCTCTACCTTTACGAATGCGCAAATATAATAATCAACATCTTATTTTAATGTAATTCAGAAGAATAATTGAGATATAAATATCTGTATTAGGTTAATTCTTTTTGATGGCGTATATTGATTGAGAGAGATTATGGATGCTTACTTATGGCAATAGTTTCATTTGAATAACAAAATGTCTTATCACTTGCCCCTCCTTGCTTACTTTAGTTCCTTTAAGGGAGCTTACGCACACCGACATTCCCCTAATGGCTCAGGGACATAAGGATGTCAAAATAAAAATGACTGACTGTAGTAATGTAAAATCTTACTTTTGGCTGAGGATCCAGGCCGTCTTGAACTCTTTATTTTTTCTCAGGGTTTTTAATGCCATGAGCGCTTTGTCCTTCGAGTTAAATCCGTCAACTGCCACACGGAAACGGCCGTTCGAACTTTTTATGATCAGGGGATTTATCGGTCCGTTGGTTTTAAGACTTTTACTGTATCTGTCGGCTTGTTCCATTCTTTTAAAACTTCCGGCAATGATAAAGTAATTAATGTTGTTTTCTTCTTTAACCTGTTCAGGAACGGATGGGTTTACATTTTCGGTCTTTGCAGGAGCTGCGGTGTTGTATGTCTCCGCTTTTTCTGCAGGCAAACTATTTTGTACAGGCATCATGAATTCAATTCCACCGGCCTGGTTAACAGATGGGTTCTTGATGTCGGGAGAGAAAACGAACAGGCCTACAACAACAGCTATCCCGACTGCAATATGCCTCGTGCGAACAGGCAATGTCCTTTTTACCGCAGGGTGCATCCTGTAAGTGCGACGCTGATACGGCACGATAGGAGTAAAATGAAAAGATGCCAGACCGAAAGAACCGGCATCAAAATTCTCATTTTTGTTAGGAGTGAAGATCAGGGTACCATTAGTACCGGCAGACAATTCCCCGACTTTTCCCAGTGATACGACTTTGCCACTTTTCAGCTTGCCAGTGATGTCTGATACGAATTCGGCCACAAATTCTCCGGCCTTCTCGTATAAAATGCCGACAGAAGATGCTATATGACTGATCAGTAGTCCGTCGTTGTGTTTGAGGTTACTGTTGAATCCGATCTCTTTCGACGGAGGAAAAAACATATTCTTTTCTTCATCAAAAACCGCGGAAACAGGGTTTGCAACAAAGCCTCCCAATCCGGGGACTATGACACAATCGTGGTCGTAAAGCAGTTCTGATATGTAGTGATCTATGTTTTCCATATATGCAAAAATAATAAAAAAAGGCTTCAAAAATTCAATATACGCAGATTTTAAAATTAAGTTCCGGACATTGACCTATGTTTCAGAGTTATAAATTTTAACAATATTTTATAATCGTAACAGGTGATTTATCAGCAATTCCGCAACAAAAAATAAAGCCAGAGAACCCTTGAGAATCGGATGAAAGAAAGATTTGCTAAAAACATTTTTCTTGCTAATTTTAAAAAGTTAAGACTTAAACCCGCATGGCCTTGTTA
>JALVJU010000390.1 GCA_027034005.1 Marinilabiliaceae bacterium | reverse complement strand
ATAAGGAGTATGCATTTTTTCATTTCACCACCAGTGATGCAAATAAAAAACTGATAATCTTTCTGACAAGCAAGGACAAGCTATCGTCGTCAAAGATCCATGAAACAGGATTCAAACTCCAGATACCGGACTCAATACAAGGCGACCTTTTATATTTTACGTTCCGGCCAATAGAAAGCTACAACAAACTACTCCCCACCTCTGTTGATCTTTTCATCGATGAGATAACCTCAACTTTCAACGCTCAACTGGCAAAAAACAGCAGGGAGATGGTCAGTTCGGTATTAAGCAAATATGAAGTGGCAAATGATTATTTCATTTTGGTATTGAAAACGAACGGCAACATTAAAAGATACTACATAGCACCTCTGAACGAAAATAAATTCAGGATAGCAAAAAACAGTGAATTAAGGATAGTAACGACACTCGGCTCTGTTATTTTTGATAACACGGACGGGATAGTGGATGCAAAAGTCATTTCTTGCATTAAAGATATTCAGGCAGCGCAAACAAAGTACAACCTGCCGCCCACATACCCGGAAAGAAGTTTGCTTATGGAAATTATTGACACCGTAAACAAGCCGGTAGACATGAATGATACAATCAGCAAAAAGGTTTATCTGTTAAACTATCTGCCTTTGATAAATTCGGAAATGGAATTGTCCCTTCCGGACGGCGTATCGAACAATACAAATTAACAACAAAATGAAACCTAAGGTCATTTTAAAACATATTGCCGTCACATTCCTGCTCATTTTCATGGGAGCATCTCTTTATGCGCAGAAAAAATACGTGAATGCTGACTCAATCTGCAAAATTGCCTTTTCGATGCCTGTTGATGAAGGTATCAGTTTTCTGACACAAAATGCTCAAAAATGCAATGATGCATCAAACAGTAAAGACTGCCTTTTCAAGATATTCTTCACCGCAGGATATCTAAGCCAGGTAAACATTGAGAAATCCAGTGATCCCAAAAGATACACGGAATATGCATTACAACTTTACAGTGAAGCTTTAAGGAGCAGCCCTGAAAACATTCAGATACTGACAAACATGTACATACTTTACAGTAGTATAGTTTCTTATCATGAAGAGGCGTTAAGGGCCCTTGATAAACTCGCAGAGATCGACAATGAGAATGCCTCAAAGTACTACATCAACAAAGCCGGCATTTATGCAGAAAAAGGAGATCGTGCGGCTGAAGCAATGAGTTACCGGCAGGCATTTTGGGCAAACCCTAACGAAACGGCTTGCTGGAATGCATTCAACGCGTACAACAACATAAAAACACCGGGGGCTTCCTTTACCGGAATAATGTCTTTTTCAAAAGAGCTGGCAGATCACAAACAATACGACTACGCCCGTAACGGCTATCTTTTTGCGATTAAAAAGGCCATTCACTTAAACGATCAGGGAATGGCAAATATGGCTTGTTTAAAATGGCTTGAAACAGTGTCGCTCGACCCTAAACACATAAATACCTCCACGATAAATGAACTTCCCGACACAATTAAGTGGAGATCGGAATGCAACGTAAAACTACACAGGCTGTTTGCCGATCCTCTTGGATTCTTCCTTTCGAACGACAACCTGAACTTCAGCTTAAAGGAGAGGCACATAATGGCTTCCGTTCTTCTTGGATTTGAAGATGAAGCGATAATGAAAGGAAACATCAAATACGCAGTCCAGTTGCTTGATATAGCTTTCAGAATGGCACCGATGTTTTACCAATATCATTCCGAAGAGATGAAAGACCTGTCTCCGATCAAGATGAACATTGCCCTTGAACTTGCAAGAGTTTACACCAATTATCCTGAATTTGACAGTGACGGCTCCCGGTTCAACACACTTATTCAAAGATTATTCAACGAAAAAGCTGTTCACTATCAACAAAAGGACATGGAAGCCATACAAAGATCGCATACGGTTCTTGGCCTGATCTATGCAGAACGCAATATCTGGAGATCGGACTGGTATCCAGGCAATGCCATCTATCAGCTTGAACATGCCATAAATATTCAAAAAGAGCTGGAAGAAAAATATCCGTCAAAACACAGACCAATCCCGTCGCTGTATCAGACCCTTGCAAACGGTTATGCTTTTACCGGCAAAAAAGAGCAGGAAGCCACGGCTTTACTAAACGCTTCCATCGGCTACCTTGACATTGATTACATCGATGAATCGGCAAATTTTGTACGTAAAGCAGGCAGTATGAACAGCTTGCCGCAGGATAAGGCCATGCTCCTCAGAACAGTAAATTCAATAATCAACCTGAGGTCAGACATTAACCACAACAGGATCAACTTCAAGGAAGCCCCTGCTGCATTGGAAAAACATATCACACAAAATGCCGTCTTCACAAGTATTTCTCCTGACTACGACTCATTCCTGAACCGCCAGCGTTTCAAGATACTTAGTGACATAGGGCAAAAAGTTTCAGAGGCAAACCCGGAGTACAGTTATCCTGTTTTTGAGATCAAAGCCCTGGAATATTTGAAAAAGGAGAAAACATTAAGCAGTCCTAAAGATATCCAACGCATCAACCACATTGAAAAGACTTTCAGTACAAATCTTGAGGGAAGCAACATCATAAGTATCAAACCCCGTGCGAACACCATCAACAGGACAGAGAACACAAAGGACCTTCATCTGAACACAGGCGAAAGTACCACTATGGTGGAAATCAACAACGACCTGTTCCTAATAGGTAAACTCTACGAGACCATTTCGCAACAAAACAACACGAACGTGAAAGAGTTAAAACAGATCAGGGTACGTCAGGGGTATGTCACAGTTCCTGAAGCAGAAAATGAAACAGAAGCAGAACCGATAGACCGTAAAATAATTCAAAACACAGAAGGGGTAAAAAGAATAAAAGTTATCCCAAGATAGAACTCATCTCCACTCAATAAGTGTAACTAAGCCCTACCAGCCTTATCTCCCCCGACTTGTTAAAAGCAACATTTACATTTTTCTTCTTCCATTTCGAAAAAGCATAAGCACTACCAATGCCTGTCACCGCTCCGGCCAGCACATCCCAGTAATCGTGATTGTCGGTATAAACCCGTGTCCAGGCAGTATATGCCGCCAGAACATACGCAGGAATGCCTACTTTGCAGCCAAACCTTTTCTGCAAAAAAGCAGCACCGGTAAAAGCATTGGATGAGTGCCCGGACGGGAATGAGTACGGCTCCCCGTTAGGCCTCTCTTTGTCAACAATTTATTTCAGGCTGTAGGTAATTGCCACCGACATCCCCATTGCACCGATAAAACGCAGAGTACTTTTCTCGCCATCTTTCCAGGTTATGGTTGATGTAAAAGCCGCTGCAGGTAAGGCAAGCGAAAGAACATCCCCCGATATCTCCACTCCTTTATGCTGGCTCCTTACCGGAGTAAACATAAAAGCCGATACTAAAAATATCAGGAGAAAATGTTTCATTTATGAATAGTTATGCGATGCAATACCATCAGCAAGCACCTCAAGAAACTTTTTGATAGGCCCGCTTGCCACCATTTTGATCATGGGGTTCATATCCGCCTTAATGGTCAGTTTTATCCTGCTGTCAGACTCTGCAACCTCTTTTATCTGAACCCACAAAAAGAAATTAACAGGCGTATTCCCTTCAGCAACATACTTGATAGTATCAAACGGGGTTTTCTCAACGATACGCAGCCCGACCTCCCCGACCATGTCAATCTCAAATATACAATGATCGCCGAACGATTGCCAGTTTTTTATTTTATCCTTCGGCAGAAGTTCACCGAAATTATCAAAATCAGACAGAAAATCGAATATCTTCTCACCGGG
>JALVJU010000389.1 GCA_027034005.1 Marinilabiliaceae bacterium | reverse complement strand
ATATTTTTTCACCCACAAAGGGTTTCAGGATAAACATCACATATACCCAATACCTGCAGGCACTGGGCAGCGACAAGGATTTCGGAAGGCTGGGAACATTTGCCATCAACTATCTTCCGTTAATCAAAAACCAGTGGATTTCCGGTTTGCGAACAGAATACCAGATGGCAACCGGAGACCCGCCATTTTATGCATATCCTTTCATAATATTACGCGGCGTACCCGCAATGCGGTACAAGGGAAAATATACTATTCTCGGCGAAACAGAACAACTTGTGATGCTGACCAACAGATGGGGAGCCGTAGGATTCGCCGGTTACGGTAAAACTTACAGCCCTAACCTGGACAACCAGACCGCCTGGAATGCAGGAGGAGGGTTTCGTTACCTGCTGGCAAGGATATTCGGATTAAAAATGGGTATTGACGTCGCAAGGGGCCCTGAAGAGTGGGCATTCTACATTGTATTCGGCAGCAGCTGGCTTCGATAATTTTATACTTTTACCATTGTCAAGTTTAAAAATATAATTATTTTTACATTTATAAAAAACAATTATTCATCCATAATTGTTATAAACCAAAATCCGATATCATGAAAAAATTATTTCTTTTTATCCTGTTTGCTGCATTTATCCTTTCCACAAACAGTTACTCACAGTATGCCTCTAAAGCCGTCAGGCCTGAACATAAAGCTTACACTGACAGTTTAAAAAATATTAAATACGACAGAGTGTTTCCTTTCTGGGGAGCTAAAGCGTACCAAAGAGGAATAGATATCCCATATCCCATAGGTTTCATGGCTAATTATATGTGGATGGACCAGGGAATATTGATCAATAATTTTCAATTGGGTATTAATGCCCCTGATGGGTCAGAATTATTACCATTAACTCCGTTAAGTGAAGACATCTTAAGTTTTGGGTCAAATACAAATACATCATGGTCTTTCAATGTCAGGCCAGACTTATGGATATTCCCATTTATAGATTTATACGGCATCTTCGGATATGGAAGATCTAATACGACTGTTGAAGCAATTGTTTTAGGGGAAAAATTGCCAACAAGCCCGGTAGAGCAAGGCATTACTACTTCCGGTGTCGGAGCTCTTTTTGCCGGAGGCGTTGGCCCTGTATGGATATCTCTTGATGCAAATGTAACCTGGAATAAACCTGAATTATTGGATAAAGCTACTTTTGCCAATGTTGTTGGCATAAGGACTGGCAAACTATTTAAGTTTAATAAAAGACCGCAAAGTAACATATCTATTTGGATAGGTGGCATGTATGTAAATATGCAAGCGGAAACACTTGGTGCTATAAAATTAAATGAGGCAATTGACGATTATGATGGCGTTAAAGATGAATTAGCCCAAAGAATTGACGAGAAAATTCCTGATGCCCCCCCGTTATTAAAACCTATTCTGAAAAAACTAAGTGATGCTATCAAAAACAGCACAGGAGAATCCACAATAATCTACAACATGGACAAGCAGGTAAAACAGCACTGGAACGGGCTCATAGGCGCCCAGTATCAGCTAAACAAAACCTGGCAGTTGCGCGCTGAAGGAGGGGTCATAGGCGACAGGAAATCATACCTTATCTCGCTGAACTACCGCTTCCTCGGATTTAAGAAAAAAGCAAAAGTACGTTAGATTTGAATGAGTTGTAAAGAAAACACCGGAGCAGACATTCTTATCCGGTGTTTTTTGAAAAACATCTCCATTAAATTTATTAAATAAAATAAATTCCCTAATTTTATAAGGAATAATACCTGCATTAACTAGATACGGGAAGCCATGAGATTCACTGTTGCAACAATTATTTTACTTTCTTTATTTTCTCAGACAATCTTTTCACAGGTCTCGGAAAAGAGTGATGATTCTGATAAACCGGAAAAGAGTGACAAACTTGGATTTGACGTGAGCATTTCGCTCCATACCGATTTCATATATGATGCAAAACAGATGGACCCGGCCTGGTTTGCAGGCTTCAGGCCTTCAAAGATACCGATCTACCCGGGCGACCCCGGATGGGGAACAAACGGCAAAACTTACTTCAGCTTGCAGCAATCTACCTTTAAGTTCGACGGACATATACCCGTAAACCACAAGTGGAGCACGATAAGGCTGCATGTAACATTCGACCTGTACGGTACAGGACAACATGCAGGCGAGACAGTGCCCAGGTTCCGGACCGGATGGGCAAAATGGGGCCCGTTCCTGATAGGTAAGGAGTGGTCAACATTCGTGGACCTGGGAGCTTTCCCCGACAATTTTGACTGGTGGGGGCCATCGGGAATGGCGCTTATGTCAGGCCCTATGTTCAGGTACATTCATAAATTCAACGAAAAGAATAAACTGGAAGCAGCCATCGAGGTGCCCGGCTCCGACATCGATCCCGGTCAGTTGCGGGAAATAGACCCTTCGCTGATCAATTTCAAAACCAAAGAAGTATTGCCTGACCTTATAACACGGTACACCAGAAGCGGCAAATGGGGATACGTAAAGGGAGCCCTGCTTTTACGGCAATTATCTTATGAAAAACTTAGTATGGCAACCGGTAGAGCTGAGGCAGGCCAAAAATTTGGCTGGGCTTTTAACTTCACATCCAATTTCAACTTCTTTAACGGTAACGGGGTATTAAGGCTTCAAACGGTTTTCGGGCACGGTTATGCCGGGTACAACAACGATGGAGGTGTGGAACTTACACCTGATGAGAATTACAAGACAACTGTTCCATTTCAGCATGGTTTTGTCGTAGCATACGACCACACTATCAACCTGTTCACAGCCTCGGTCACTTACAGTGAAACACAGCAAAATAACAGCGAGGGACAATCATCCGATGCTTTTCACCGGTCACGCTACATGGTAGCTCAGGTTATTTACGAAGTAATAAAAGGAACCCTTATGACAGGATTCAACTACCAGTATGGCATGAGGATCAATAAAAACCTCGACTCTGCCAGTGACCAGCGATACATGTTTTCGGTCAGGTACCTGTTTAAATGGAGTGCAGGCTCCTGAACAAAAAAGAATATACTTTGTTGAATTTAGTAGTTATTCAAAAAAGATTTAAAATAAAAATATTGAAATTTCATAAACATAAAACAATGAAAAAATTAACGATCATTTTTCTTTCATTATTAATATTCAGAGCAGCCGGAGCGCAGGAAGATACGCTTCTGAATAAATACCGGCAAAAAGCACTTGAATATCAGCAGCAGATAAAAATTGCAGAACGGCAGTTGAGCGGTGCTGAGTCAAAAGTCAGCGCATCTAAATCAGGGCAACTTCCTTCCCTGGATTTCAACTCTAACTTTACATTTTACGGGGTGCCTTTACAGCTGGCCCCTCCTGCCGATGCCCCTGCCGGGACACCGGGCGAGGAATTGCATAACATCTACGGCTTAAACCTTGACCTTTATCAGCCTATTCTTCAGGGTGGACAGTTAAAGAACACCAAAAGATCTGCTGAATCTGAAGTTGAGATGATGAAAAGCTACGTGGGAATGAGCAAACAGCAGGTTGTATTAAACTCTGATATCCTGTACTGGAATGCTGTCACAAAAAAAGAGACTTACAGGCTTTACACAAAATACAAAGAGGTGATAGGTGGTTTTCTCAAGGTGATAAATGACCGTGTGGAGGAAGAGATCGTTGGCAAGAACGAACTTTATCAGGCCAAGGTACGATACAACGATGCCGAATACAAAACGATAAGGAGTAAAAAAGAGTATATGGTAGCCATAATGGAGCTCAACAAAATGATAGGAGAACCGGTAAACACTCCTACATCTGTTGCCGACTCACTTGT
>JALVJU010000388.1 GCA_027034005.1 Marinilabiliaceae bacterium | reverse complement strand
AATGGTTCTATGGTTCTATGGTTAAATGGTTCTATGGTTAAAGGTTGAAAATATGATACATTCAAACCCGAAACTTTCAAACTATATTTTTTTAGTAACCTGCAACTCCTTTTTACTTTCAGCCTCCAATTTCCGTCTTACAACTCCGAATACCGAACTTCTATCCCAAACTCTGCTGACTGAAGACTGCCTACTCACTTCCCCCCGATTTGATTGGGGTCGAGCTTCCGGCTTTTAATTTGCTCACTAATTTAACACTTTCTACGGCTTCTTTTACATCGTGCACTCTTAAAATATTTGCCCCGTTGAGCAAAGCAATGGTATTCAAGACCGTAGTGCCGTTTAAACTCTGACCTGGCAAAACATCAAGCACCTTGTATATCATCGATTTACGCGACAAACCAATACACAAAGGCATA
This sequence comes from Marinilabiliaceae bacterium, assembly GCA_027034005.1. Lineage (GTDB taxonomy): Bacteria > Bacteroidota > Bacteroidia > Bacteroidales > Marinilabiliaceae > JAADEM01. Next base: position 3,400 of record JALVJU010000388.1, on the reverse strand, counting down.
TCATGCAGGCCAAACTCTTTGAGCCGGGAAAGAATCTCATAGTTGTGCTCCACTGTCTTCCCAAAACCGAAACCCGGATCAAGAATGATATCATTCACACCAAAAGAATGCAGTTTATTGACCTTATCCGAAAAGAACATTGATATATCGGCAACCACATCATCATACTGCGGGGCGTATTGCATCGTCTTAGGTGTACCCTGCATGTGCATCAGGATATATGGAACTTTCAGTTCCCCCATTGTACGGAACATATTTTCATCTGCATTGCCACCGTATATATCATTGATAATATCCACACCAAACTCCTCCACTGCCTTTCGGGCAATATCCGACCTGAATGTATCGAGCGACAGCCACACGTCAGGGAATTCTTTTCTTATCACCTCCAGAGCACTCTTTACCCTGCGCCACTCCTCCTCCGGCGGTACGTCATCTGCCCCGGGACGGGATGAATATGCTCCCACATCGATTATTTTCCCTCCCTCCGAGATTATCTTCCCGCATCTGTCAAGTATGGCCTGTTCCGTCTCATATCTGCCCCCGTCGAAAAAAGAATCGGGGGTGATGTTCAAGATGCCCATAACTAAGGGGTGTGACAGATCAACAAGTTCTCCCCTCAAATTAATAGTGTATAAAGAAGGCATAGGCCAATAGTTATCTCGTTTCATCTAAGATTTTTCAATTACCCAAAAATATGTAAAATTCCGGATAATTCTTTAACCCGCCGTAAGATAGTACCGGAACTTTGCCTAAACCTGTGAGATTGGCCACGGATAACACGGATAAGGCAGATTGCCTCAGGTCAAAAATTTATTATTGAAACTTTAGCTATGCAGAATTATAATAAATACCTCGTAAAACCCACCTATATCATCAAGAGGTGCAGATCACCTAAAAATTTCCATTTTGGGACTACCGATAGAGATTAAATCCCCATAGTGGTATAAAAATAAAAAGCGAAGTGAATTGCTCCGCCTCGCTTTTTATTAATTTAAACCTCTATTCTATGCAACTATTATACGCCAAACTATAGCCTTAGGTTACAATATCAAACACTATAACAATATGTTATACAACACCTTCTCAAAAAAAACACCCCGTATTAGTATGCAAACCAAATCCGGAGTATTCCTGCGTATTATGTAATTCTCAAAGAACTCCTTTGTTTTTTTGTTTTTCCTTAAGCAATTCTCTTGAAAGTTTCTGTTCTTTCTCCAGTGCCCATTTTCGATGCTTCTCAAACTCTTGCTGCGTATTTTCAAGAGTCTCTTTTGTTTTAACCGTGATTATGTTACTGCGTTTATAAAGAATAAAAACAACAGCCAAGGCAACGATCAAACCAATGATGATGCTCAAAATTATCACATAAAAAGTTGATTTGGTTACCAGCATACCCAACAGCCTGAGGCTGTCTTTTTCATTGGTAATCGCATTAAGCTTATCCCGGGTATCAGTAAGTTCTTTTTGCAAACTCTCAAGCTTTGAGTTAAGGTCGTTCACATTCTTTTTCAATGAAACTATCTCTGACTTCAAAGTTTTTATGGTATCTAGTGAATTAGCCTTCAAGCGGTAAAGCAAAGAACGTTTTACTACCTGATACTCCTGAAACCTCTCTGTTTTTGTTATGATATAATCAAACTGATTCTTCAACAGATCTCCCTGCCCTTCTAAAGGTGTCACCTTGGGCTTTTTGGGTTTGCTTTTCTTTTGCGCCTTTGGCGTTTCTTTAGGCTTCTGTGCCTCGGTTGCAGCCTTTGTTTTGGTAGAATCCGTCTTTGCCTCCTGCGCACTTATTCCCTGCAGTAAAAATATGATCAATAAAATAACAACAGTTCCTCTCATGTTCAATAATTTATGTTTTGCACTTAATTTCTCTTCAAACGCTTTAACGACGTCAATATTGTGCAAAGCTATAAAAACTTAAAGTGAAAAGTACTATTGTTTAACTTTATTTATATTTCTCTAATCTTGAGCCTAACTAACAGACACAAAAGAAGATGAACATAACTACTCTTTAATCCTCAGCTGATATCCGCTACCGTGAATGTTGACGATGGCCACTCCGGGAACTTTCTTGAAATACTTACGCAGTTTTGTGATGTAAACATCCATGCTTCGTGTGGTGAAATAATTATTGTCGCCCCAAATAGTCTTAAGTGCCTTTTCGCGGGAAAGGATCTTGTTCTTTTCCTCGCACAGCATCCTCAGAAGATCGGACTCCTTGGGCGAAAGCTGGATAACGGTATTGTCGGGAAACGTTAACTTGCGGTAATCGGCATCAAAATGGACACCACCTATCTCAAACTCACGTGCTTCCGACTCCTTTTCCGACTCGGCATGACGGTTCAGAATTGCTTTTATCTTAAGTATCAGAATCTCCGAATCAAATGGTTTTGTGATGTAATCGTCCGCCCCGATGTTAAAACCCTCCAAGATGTCTTCTTTCAACGTCTTGGCAGTAAGGAACATCAAAGGAACGCTTTTGTCTATCTCCCTGATGTCCCGGGCAATGGTGAACCCGTCGATATTGGGCAGCATAACATCAAGGATGCAGATATCAAACTCTCCGTTCCGGAACTCTTTAAGAGCATCCTTGCCGTCCATCACCCAGGTTACCACAAAACCGTTAATCTCCATGTATGATTTCAGTACCGTACCAAAGTTACGGTCATCCTCCACCATGAATATCCTGTTCTTTTCCATATCAAAATTATTTTACGGGTAAATAGATCACGAACTTCGTTCCTGCATCTTTTTCACTCTCAACTTTTATCTCTCCGTTATGCGCATCGATGACAGCTTTCACATAACTCAGTCCCAGCCCAAACCCCTTCACATTATGCACATTGCCTCCCTCTGCACGGTAAAACTTCTCAAATATCTTGCTCTGCTGCTCTTTTGTCATTCCTATTCCTTTGTCCTCCACAACAATAAGTATTCCTTTTGAACGGTCATCCGTTGTAATGGTTATCTCCGGCTTATCTTTCGAATATTTTATGGCATTTTCAAGCAGGTTAACCATAACATTTGTCAGGTGTATCTCATCGCACGATATCTTTGAATTGGTTGCATTCAGCTGTGTCTTTATCTCCCCGCCCCGCTCATTCAACTGCAGTTTTATCTTATCAATGGCCTTGCTTATTAACTGGTGAATGTCAATCTCAGCTTTAACGATCGAAAAATCTTTTTTCTCTATCAATGACATCTGCAAAACCCTTTCAACCTGGCTATTCATCCTCTTATTCTCTTCTTTGATGATGTTCAGGAACGAACGTATCATCTCCGGATTATGTATCACTTTCTCGTTACTTATATTATCCGATGCAAGACTGATCGTTGCGATTGGTGTTTTGAACTCATGCGTCATGTTATTAATGAAATCTGTTTTTATCTCCGA
>JALVJU010000387.1 GCA_027034005.1 Marinilabiliaceae bacterium | reverse complement strand
TTTAAAAATGATTTTATCAGAGGTTTCCTTTGTTCCCAAGAATTTACACTGTCGCTGTTATTTGAATATCTTATATTGAAGCTTACAACAGTTATTTTCTTGCTTCCGAAATCACAGGAAGCCAGGAAAAGTAAAATAACAAATGTTATAGCATGCGTAAGCTTCATCTCCGGTTTTTGTTTAAGAGTTTTTATATCAAAAATAAAACATTGAAATATGGAATAAAAAAAGGGTTCAATCCCAAATTAAAGGTAAGACCAATTGTTCAGACATATCTGAATTTTCCACAGGCTACCTGAAATATTTGATAATACGGCCAAATAGTGTGATAACTGTTTGAGATTAGTAAAGAGAAGTCCGTTTATGGTGTTTCCCAGTTCATTGTACCGGCAGACCTAAAAACAGCATCCACAACTTTTTGATTTTTTATGGCATCGTCAATGGAAACCGGGACTTCCTTGTCCCGGATAACGGCATCTGCAAATGCGTCAAACATGATGCCGTATTGATCGGCAGGTTTAAATTCTACGGCCCTTGTTCCAATGTTGTTTGTTATGGTTATCGAAGACTTTACATCTACAAATGTGTTGAACGGCACGGGTATGGAAATCTTACCTGCAGTGCCAGTTATCTCTACCCTTTGATGGGGTTCGGATGTGGTTCCAACCGAGAAGGTAGCCCTTGCCCCACCGAAATCCATGATAGCTGTTGAAAGCATATCCGTACCGAACCCGGGGTGTTCGGAGATAAGGCTTACAACTTTTACCGGCTCGCTGTCCAGAATAAACCTTGGAACGGAAACGGCATAGCATCCTATGTCCATCATCGCACCACCACCATATTCTTTTATGTTCCTGATATTTGTTCTCGAAGGATTGTTGTACGAAAAAGAAGTGTGGAGATAGGTTATCTTGCCTATCTGGTTGGTTCTGACGATATCCTTAACATGCACCCACAAGGGATGGAATTTGTACATGAACGCTTCCATTAGCTTTACCCCTTTCTTTTCAGCATAAGCTATCGCCTCTTCTGCTTCACCGGCATTTAAACACAACGGCTTTTCGCACAGGATATGCTTTCTTGCCTCAGCTGACTTTTTTATCCATTCGGCATGCAAATGATTTGGCAAAGGGATAAATACCATATCGATATCATCATCTGAGAGGAGTTCATCGTATGAGTTGTAATATTTCGGGATGTTGAATTGCTTTGAGGCAAAAGCGGCTTTCTCTTCATTGCGGGAAGCAATGCCGTATATGTAGCAGTTTTGTGTTTTCTGCAGGGGCAGGACTATCCTTTTGACAAAATGGTTTGAAACTCCAAGAACGCCGATCTTTAATTTTTTCATGGTATCTATTCTACTCTGTAGTTGTAAATATAGTTGTTATCACCGCCCACCACAAGGTTGAATTTTGAAGATGATGACTTTAGGAACCCGATGCTGAACCTAGATCTTCCCCTTAAAGGAAAGCCTTTGTAAGTTGACCCGTCCGAATTGAGCAGGTAAATGTTCTGACCGGATTTTTCAAGCAGGCCGAACTTAAAATTATTCGAGGCAAACTGATATTTGTCGATGGTAAGCGCCATCCATGCGTTGAAAGACTTGCTTACCAATTCTTTTCCCGAAGAGTTAAATATCTTAAACTTGTTAGGCAGTATGAAAACGTAACGCGATTCCCCATTTTGTACAAAATAGCTAAAACCGAACTCCGATGTTTTATCCATTACCTTCAGGACTTTTGTTTTTCCGGAAGGGAGGCTTACAGATAGGATCTCAGCATCCGGAAAAGCTGTTATCAGCCTGCAGTCGGGCCTATTTTTGCCGGCCATGTAAAAAATACAGTTTGATGCTGCAGAAATATGTTTGTTTGGTTTTACCCTTGTGTTGCCCCTGCGGTTCAGGATGTATATCTTATGGTTGTCCGAAAATACCAGATAGTCCTTTGAGTTGCTCCTGAAATGTTGAACGGGCTGTGTTACTTTGCCTTCAGTCTGTTTGAACTCCCATCCTGTGATTTTGTTTCCGCGTTTATCGAATAGCCTAACTTTACGGTCTTCGGTAGCAACAAAGATGCGATAATCCTTGTTGTTCTCATAATCCATCACAGCAATCCCGTTTGTGGCCTTAGAAGAAAGGGCAACAGGATATTTGTCAACATAGTTCCCGTTTCTGTCAATTAAATATATCTTATTTTTTGTGTTGAAAATATACTGCAGCTTGTTATTCCTGTAGTAGTCTATCTGTTGTATTGTTCCGAGTATCTTTCCGTCAAGTGGTTTCTTCCAAAGGAGGCGGCCGGAGCTGTTTAAGAGATAAAGATTGTACTTGGCATCCTGTACCATGAGCTCTTTTTCGTTTGTGTAGTGGTTTTTCACCAGAACGGGTTTGTTTATCACAGTTGAGTCGAGCAGGCTTTGCCATATTGTTTGGGGCTCGTTTTCTCGTGATGGATTGTAACTTGCATAAACAGTAGCATATAACAGGTTGTTTGTGGAAGCGATCTGTATTCCTCCCGCATAAAATTTTGACAGCTTGCTGAACTGTTCTTTAGAGAAATTTATGTATTCTTCTTTTATGAAGTCTTTTAAGAATTCTGCAAAAAAAGGTATCTCGCTGTACAGGAATAGATTTTCCCGGACAGAGAAATTTTCTTTGAAATCAGTAAAACTTTTTTTGTTCGACAATGTTTTTTTCAGGACATTGGCATAAAGAAAGTCCTGCAGAGACTTAGTGTTGTCGGAAAAAACTATGTAGTTATCATAAATGGTAAAATATTTTTGCGGGATGTGAGGGAAGTACCATCTCATCAGGTGTTCCAGTAGTCCCTGAGGCAGCCCACGGTAAATAGGGAACGAAGTGTCTTTGTCAACCTTATAGGTCAAAACCGGGGATACGGGCACTTTTAATGCTTTTAACAACCGGGTCATTTTGTCCAGTGTAAAGGAGTGTCCTTTTGTTTCGGCCACAAAGAATGAATTAGAGGATGTCTCCCGGAGGTTGATATCGGTAAAGGCGATTGCCATATCATTTTCAAGAAAGGAGTAGAGTTCTTTCTCAAGGTCAATACGATTGGTTTTCTTTACTTTGTCCAGGACTCTCCTGTATGTTACCTCTTTGCCTGTGTCTTTCAGGTATGACAAGAGTCTTTTGTACAGTTCGTCCGACGATTCGGCACTGTACGACATGAAAAGCCGTGTGTTTGAAGGAAGCACATCACTGATGCGTGATGTTTGTGGCCTCATGCCAATGAATAGTTCATTGATGAGACTTTTCCTTTCGCCAGAGATGAACCCGTTCATCTCCACTTCTTTCGACTTTATGTCAACGTCCAGTTCTGCCCACAGCGAATTATTGTCCTTTAAAAGTCCGGCCTCCGGTTTTTTGTCTTTAGAAATCTTGGCTAAGATACCATGAATTGTTGCGAAGTTTATGTAGAGATTGGCAGGACTCTTCTTGCTGCTCGTTTTGTAAACTTTTTCAAATGAAGAGTTGGAGAGCAGTGATGCGCCGGATTGTAACTGCCGTATAGAAGTCTCCACAAGTATATTCGAATAACTTCCGATGATCAGACCCTGAAATGCAGTCAGGAAAAAAGACTTTTTGTTTTTTGTGACAGAGTAGATGGTTGAGGCATCGTATTTTTTTGAACTTACAACATAACCTTTCTCCTTCAGGTTATGTATCCAGTCAATCATTGCATTCTCTTCAGCCCGGTTCTTCGATTGTGTGACTAAAAGTGTTTCAATGTTGTCTTTCCCCAGGATATTAAAAGAGATGTAAACCGGCTTGTGTTTTATTTTGTCAAAAACAGAAGAGTTGAAAATCTCCAGAGAGTCTATCTTTTTTGCAAGGGCAATGGTTTTTGACGTTAAAGAAAATGCTTCCAGTTCATCCTTAAAATTAATGTCTTTCAATAAGAGTTCAGATAATTCCGAGATGTTTGATATGTGAATTACCATGGTGGAGTTAACAGGAATTCCCTTTATTGCATCGTTGTCTTTGAATTGCTGGTTGGTTTTAAGGAAATAAAATATTCCTCCAAGAATTATGATTAAAATAATGACAGAAAATAAGATAAATCCTTTCTTCATTACGTTTTAGGGCTTTTGTATAACAATACCCAAAACTAACAGACTAAATTCAAAAAACAAAACCCTGTAAAGAATGATTAAGATTTTAATTTACAACCAAAATTTTTGTTGTTGCTTTTTCGGAGCCGTCTTCGTTTGATACAAATACAACATACACTCCGGTTTTTACCTTTTCACCATGAAGGTTGCGGCCATTCCACATTGCCCTGCCACCAACCGATTTTGTTTCATAAACAAGGTTCCCCCCAACATCAACGATCTTAATGGTCGAATTCTCCATCAGACCTGTAATGATAATATCCCCTGTATAATTTTCCCTGACAGGGTTTGGATATGCGTATATCTTACTATATGATTGCTGGCCTTCGGTTGCTAATGACTTGTATGATACAATTCCCTCATCCGTTCCAATGAAAACTTCTCCGGTGTTGGGTTGTATAGCAATAGTGTTAATGTTATTTGAAACCAAAGGGCTGTTGTCAACATTAAAAGAATGAATCGTTTTTGTGCCGTCTTCGGATACAAGAAATATCCCGGAATTCTCAGTGCCCAGCCATTTTCTGTTTCCTCCGTCAACGGCTATGGCTGTCACTTTCTCATTTTCTAAAAGATAATCGGCAAGGTCGCTGCCATCATTTCGGGGGACTTTTATTCTACTGGCAACCGGCTTTTCTTCATCAAAAATAGCATAAGGTCTGTAATAAACCAGGACGCCTTTACCTGTACCGACCCAAATATATCCGTTTTTATCCTCGGCAAGGGAATATATTTCATTTGTGATTTCTTCCCCGTTTTCGTCCCAAAGCTTTAGTTGGCCTACATTACGGGGGTCAGAATATTTGACGGCGCACCGGTATCTGTCATCAGACATATCTTCAACGGTATTGTTTACATCAAAAACAAACAGTCCTTTTAGCCCGGTCCTTGGTATTATCATCCAAAAGGAATTATTTTTATCAATAAGTATTTGTCCCATAGAATGAAGCTTACTTAAGGCCTTGTAATCATATTGTATCCATTTGTCATTCTTTGTTTTGAGAATCAGACCGTAATTTACCCCACTGTTATTCATCCAGACATTGCCACCATTGTCAACAGCCACTCCTCCCACGCGAACGAAATATGGACTCCCGGTCCAGTCGATATTTTGAAGGCCGCTGTTGTACTGATTATAGTTGTTGATCAGCTTTCCTGCATCAATTTCAAAAACTCCGGTACCCCATGAACAAATATAAGCATGCTCAGGTTGTGCCGGGTCAATGGCAATATTCAGGAAGTCTCTCCATATATTTTGTTTGTCAGTTGTATCTTTGGAATCTCTCCTGAACCGGGCCCAGCCTGAGCCGTCGTAATATGAGTATTCCCCCGGTCTGGCTAGGTTATTCCATGATGCATCGATCCCGCCTGCTGTTGTGTAAAAACCTTTAGAAGTGGAAGTGATTTTAAAACAATTATTTGACATCGGGCCGTCAGGGTAAAAATATTCATCATAGGAATCAGAATTTATTTTTACTACTCCAAAATTTTCATCAGCAATCAGAAGGTCATTTGACATGTTCTCAATCATTGCAGAAGAGACAGACAGAGGCTCGTCTTGTTTGTCCCTAAAATTATAGGTTTTGATCGTGTCAATTGGATTTAATGTTTTGTCCAGTATCTGAATATTTTTTGTGGTAATTATGCCAATGATATCCTGGCTTGATGTGAAATCCAGAAAATAACCAACAGTTTTAAACTTTGACCAGATACCATTGTCGTAAATATAAAGATCATTGGTTTTTCCCTTCTCTCCTTTGGCCGCAATGAGGTTATTGTTGAAATATATTATAGCGCTGAAATTTTCTTTAATACCTGTTGATTCGTTCCATGTAGAATAATCGCCCAAAGCGGGGCTGTTGGCAGGAGCTTTTAATATGCCTTTTTCTGTGGAAGCAAATATCGTATCGTTATAAACGGTAACCTGATTCGTTTTCAGGTTAGTGCCTTGGTCACCAATATAATATGTGTCAGATATTTCAGTCTTAGCCGGCTCTATTACCATAATGCCAAACGGCATACTGCAATAGATTTTATTTTTATATTCATAAAACTGGTTGAACTCTTTGCTTTCAACCATGTTTTTTAATTTGAGATCAGGTATTACTGTCGCCTCATCGTCCTGTAAAATATCTATATTGCCATTATTATATCCAATAATCAGATTTCCATTAGAAAGGGTTGTCATTGCACAGATGCCTACATCATGAAGATGGTTTGTTTTGTTCAATCTTTTGTAAGAGTTGTCATCTAAAGAATAATAAAAAAGGCCTAGTGAGTTTGCCCCGATTAATATGTTTTCAGATATGTCAACGAAATCACATGAAGAGTATGAAAAATAATCCTGCCACTGTCCCACTTTTAGCTGGGCCTTTGTTTCAGAATGAAACAAAAATAGTATCAGTAAAACAGTGTACGTTAATTTATTAAATATTTTCATTCCTATAATGTCTTAAGATATTCAGCCAACTTCTCAACTGCCTTGGCCCTGTGGCTGATCTGATTTTTTACTTCATTGCCTAATTCTGCAAACGTCCGGGTGTAACCATCCGGAACAAAAACCGGGTCATAGCCAAAACCCTGAGAGCCTCTTGGAGTTTCAATGATCTTTCCGTTTACAATTCCCTCAAATAACAATTCTTTACCATCGATAATTAATGATATAACTGTCCTGAAGCGGGCTTTACGATTTGTTTTATCTCTTATTTTTTCTAGTACTTTTTGCATATTTTTTACCGGGTCTTTGTCTTTACATGCATAACGAGCGGAATAAACCCCGGGTTCTCCGTTAAGTGCTTCTACCTCAAGACCGGTATCATCGGCAAAACAGCTAATGTTATATTTACTGTAAATATAGTTTGCTTTTTGCGATGCGTTGGCTTCCAGTGTATCTCCTGTTTCCGGGATATCCTCGTAACATTCAATGTCTTTCAGACTTAAAATGTTAATTGAATCGTTTAGTATTGATCTTATCTCCTGAAGCTTGTGTGCGTTGTTTGTTGCAAAAACCAAATCCATAAAAGTTTGTATTATGTTATTGTTAACGGAAATTACTGTGCAAAATTATATTATTACCCAAAATCCGCAATAAAATATTTTTATTGCGGATCGATGTAAGAAAATCAATCGGTTACAGTTTCGTTACACTCACTGTAATCCGTGATTTTCTAAATCGGGGTTTACCTTAATCCGCAAGTGATTTGATAAGAAAAAAATAACTTGCGGATAAGGTATTACAGGCAATTACATACAAAAAAAGTGGCCGATGGGCCACTTTGAATAGATCTTTATAGTTCTCTCTTATCCGAAACTGCCATATCCATATCTCATTAGGTCGGTACGCGGATTTATCACAAGAACAGGTATCCGGGCGGAGTTGGCAATTATAAATTGCTCATAAGCGCCAAGTACATAATCATGGAATGCGATATCTCTGGTTGTCATTACCATTATCATATTGGCATCAATTTCTTCTGCAAAGTTTATCGTTTCCTGTGAGAATGAAGATTTTCCGTTAGCCATCTTGATATCATAATCAATGCCTTTGTCTTCAAGGAATTTTTTATTGAATACCAGGTTGGCCTTAGTCCTGCTGTCGACTGTGCCATCCTTTCCTGATGTTGTGAAAAGATATGTCTTGACATTGAAAATTTTCGCCAGGAACTGAACCCACTTAAGTTTCTCTTTGTTCTCGGTCCTGTAATCAACGGGATAAACTATCTTTATGACATCTTCATTACCGGGAGGTTCCTGAATGACAAGATAAGGGATCTTTGAACCCACGATAACTTTTAGAGCCCAGCTGCCTGTTAGCTTTTGAAGACCTTTTATTCCATGGGTACCCATTATTACCAGGGCACTGTCAATCTCCTCGACGACATGATTTATCGTTTTAAAAATTGTGCCGTCCCGGACAATAGTGTGAGGATCAATGCCGAGCTCCTGTTTGATCTTTTTTCCGGCCTCTTTCAGTTTCTCTTCGAACTCAGGGATCTGTTCGTTCTTTTTGACAATGTGAAGCAGATAAAGGTCAGCATTAAGTTTGTCACAAAATTTTAAAGCATGCTTTACCGCATTATCCGCAACATCGGTAAAATCGTAAGGAACAAGTATTCTATTTTTTTGCGTTTCCATAAAACTAAATATGAAAGTTCTTCGTTTAAGCAATAAATATAGTACATTTGATAATAAGTACTATGATTTCATATACTGAAAAATATAAAAATTGTTTCAATTATTGAATATAAAATGCAGAAAAACACTAACTACATTCCAAGAATAGCATTTATAACAGCATTGTTTTTCAATGTTGTTTTTTCTGCGTATTCTCAGGACAGCAGTAATGTTAGTGTTTTTAAGTGGTTTATTTTGTCATATGTTGCTGTTTTGACGATCACGATACTGGTTTTTGTACATTTAATAAAATATTACAAGCATAAATATAAATCAGAATATGAGAATAAGCTTAGGATAAAAGAAAAAATATTTTTTGTGCAAAACAAGCCGGAGGCAGAGCAGGTAATAATTTACGGGGGCAAACGTCATCATAAGTATAAAAAAGTAACTGTTTTGTTTGCGGATATCCAGGGATTTACACGGATAGTTGAACATATGAACCCTGAACTTTTGATTGATGAACTTGACAAATTCTTTTTTCATTTTGACGAGGTTGTTGAGAAATACGGGATAGAAAAGATAAAAACCATAGGGGATGCTTATATGTGTGCCGGTGGTCTTCCAGAGAAGAACAGGACAAATCCTGTTGAGGTGGTCATGGCAGCCATAGAAATGCAGCAATACATGAAAAAAGCTAAACATGTGATAATTAATGGAGATGATGATATGGGTTTTTGGGAGCTGAGGATAGGGGTACATACAGGGCCCGTGATATCCGGAGTTATAGGCCAAAAAAAATTATCTTTTGACATTTGGGGAGATACTGTTAATATTGCATCCCGTATGGAGTCATCAGGAGTGGCCGGAGAAATAAATATTACCGGGGTGACTTATCAGCTTACCAAGGAGTTTTTTATAAATGAATATAGAGGAAAAATGCCAGTTAAATATAAAGGGGAGACAGATATGTATTTTGTTAAAGGAATAAAGCCTGAATTGTCTGTTAACGGTGAAGGAGAACAGCCAAATGAAAAGTTTTTTATCAGGCTGCAGCTTATCAGATACAATGATCTTGAAGAGTTTGTGCTGAACAAACTTGAGACAGAGCTGCCTGCCAATATGTTCTATCATAATGTCGGTCATACCAGGGATGTGATTACCAGGGTTGAGATTCTCGGCAGATCGGAGAAAGTATCGGATGAAGAACTGTTGGTGCTTAAAACTGCAGCTTTGCTGCATGATGTGGGATTTATAATCGGATATCAGGATCATGAAGATAATAGCATTGGGTTTGCAAAAGAATTATTGCCAAAATATAAGTATTCAGGTTATCAGATAGATAAGATTGTAGAACTTATAGATGTTACGCGGGTTGATGCCAAACCGGAGAATTTAATTGAGGAGATAATGAAAGATGCCGATCTGGATTATCTTGGTAGATCTGATTTTGTTCCTGTTTCCGAAAATCTATATAAGGAACTTACGAGCAACGGCGTGCCGCTTTCCATAGAAGCATGGAACAAGATGCAGTATGAGTTCATTTCAAACCATACATTCTACACTGAATCGGCGAAAAATCTGAGGCAGGTTAACAAAGAAGGACAGCTGGAAAAACTAAAAGAACTTGTGGTCGATTATCCGGTGTGATTTATCATGTTATTTTTCGTAACATTAGATGCAAATATCTCGTAGCATGGATTAAAAACGATGAAGCTGAAATAATCAGTATAAAAAATCGTTATATTTGATGTTTTTAAATCCCCGGTATATTCAGGTTAACAGAAAAGGGGAAAGAGTTTTGGATTGTTTAAAGAATTTATTTTAGAGTTATGGCAAAATCGTTTGAACCGGAAAACAAGTTACCTAACATGATAGGTCCCGGGACTAAAATCATTGGTAACATTGAAACAAATGGAGACATCCGCATTGACGGAGCTATTGAGGGAGATATTCAGTCGAAAGGGAAGGTCGTGGTAGGGCCCAACGGTGAGGTGAAGGGAGAGGTCAAGTGTGTTAACTGTGAAGTGTCAGGTAAGGTGGACGGCAAAGTGTTGGTGTCTGAACTGCTTTCGCTTAAAGCATCATCGAATATTTCCGGGGATATAAAGACCGGAAAGCTGACAATTGAACCCGGATCACTGTTTACCGGAACGTGTAACATGGAGCATGGAGCTTCCAAAACAATGCAAACACCGGGCACAAAGAAATAAAGTTTGAAACGGGGCAAATATCCTTACTTTAAAATATTCTCTGCCATTGTATTTGTTTTGTGGGGAATAAATCTTTTAGTTGCTTACAAGCTAAAAGTTGACAGCGATAAAGTAAGTTTAATGATTGCCTTTTTATGGGTGTTGTTTTTGTCTTTTAGTATTTTTTACAGGAAAATAAAGGACAAAGGAGATAAATTTATTTTGTGGTATTTGGGATTGATGGGACTTAAATTTGTCCTGGCTATAGCCGGGGCGTTCCTGTTCCTGAAAACCGGCAGTGAACAGGTAAAACAGGAGGCATTATTTTATTTGTTCGATTACTTTATCCTATTGATGTTCGACTCTTTCCTTAAAGT
>JALVJU010000386.1 GCA_027034005.1 Marinilabiliaceae bacterium | reverse complement strand
TTGATGCAGGAGAAAAACATTTCGAGGAAACCGGAAAACCTTTGTTCAGCTCTCACATGTTAGACCTTTCAGAGGAGCCACTTAAAGAGAATATCGAGATAAGTAAAAAATACCTTGAGCGCATGTCTAAAATGGGCATGACACTCGAAATAGAGCTTGGTATCACAGGTGGTGAAGAAGACGGCGTTGACAACTCTGACGTTGACAACTCACTTCTTTACACTCAGCCCGAAGAGGTTTCTTATGCTTACGAAGAGCTGATGAAAGTCTCACCTAACTTCACCATTGCTGCTTCATTCGGTAATGTTCACGGCGTTTACAAGCCGGGAAATGTTGTCCTTAAGCCTTCTATCCTTGATGCATCACAAAAATACATCGAAAAGAAACTTAAGACAGGTCCCAAGCCTGTTAACTTCGTATTCCACGGCGGTTCAGGTTCTCCTCTTGAGAAGATCCGTGAAGCTATCAGCTATGGTGTTGTAAAGATGAACATCGACACTGATACTCAGTGGGCATTCTGGAACGGCGTTCGAAAGTTCGAAGCTAAATACCATGATTACCTGCAGGGACAGCTTGGAAACCCCGAAGGAGAAGACAAGCCGAACAAGAAATATTATGATCCCAGGAAATGGTTACGCGAAGGTGAACTTTCGATCGTTGAAAGACTGAAAGAAGCTTTCGAAGACCTAAACTGCATTGACAGATTATAAAACATAGTCATTTTTGACATTAGAGGTTCTTTACGTTTTGTAAAGAACCTCTTTTTTGTATATTTGATTTACAATAATAAAAATTATGGCAAACATAGGTTCTTCAAGAGACGGTTTCACGAGTAAATTTGGAGTGATAGCTGCGGCTGCAGGCTCAGCAATAGGGTTGGGTAACATCTGGCGTTTCCCGTATATCCTGGGGAACAATGGCGGAGGCGCTTTTTTATTGATGTACCTGATCTTTATAATCGCATTCGGAGTTCCGGTAATGACATCTGAATTGCTGATAGGCCGCAAGGCTCAAAAAAATGTATTTGGGGCTTTCAAGTCCTTGTCGCCCAACAGGCCCTGGTACCTTGTTGGCACCATGGGGGTTCTTGCGGCTTTCCTTATACTTTCATTTTATTCGGTGGTTGCCGGCTGGACACTGGAATATGTATACCTTGCCATCACCGGCTCTCTCTCAGGGACGCCTGATGACATCAACAATATTTTCACCTCGTTTATGGGAGATAATTTCTGGCCCTATCTCTGGACTATCATTTTCCTATTTATGACAGCCCTGATAGTTTTGGGAGGTGTGAAAAACGGAATCGAAAAATATACTAAGATATTAATGCCGCTTCTTTTTGTCCTCATAGTTATTCTTGATATAAAAGCACTGACCTTGCCGGGAGCAGGCAAAGGAATAGAATTCCTTTTCAACCCCGATTTCTCAAAGATCAACGGAAGTGTAGTCCTCGCAGCTATGGGACAGGCATTCTTCTCGCTAAGCATAGGCATGGGCGTGATAGCCACGTACGGTTCCTACATCCCCAAATCACAAGACCTTGGAAAAACTGCCGTTTCCGTCTCCATGACAGACACTTTGATAGCCGTACTTGCAGGAGTAGCCATATTCCCTGCAGTTTTTGCTTTTGGTATGGAACCGGGACAAGGAACAGGACTCGTTTTTAAAGTCCTTCCCAACATCTTCAATCAGATGACAGGCGGTTTTATTTTTTCAATAATGTTTTTCGTGCTTCTGACCATTGCAGCACTCACCTCTTCAATATCCCTGCTTGAAGTTATCGTAGCATACCTCTCAGAGGAGTTTAACATGAAACGCAAACATGCTATCTGGTCTACTACATTGGTGGTATCATTCCTTGCTGTAATGTGCGTATATTCGGATAAGGTTTTCAACAATTTCGACTTCTTCTCCTCCAGCGTCCTGCTGCCTCTCGGAGGAGTTTTGATAGTACTGTTCGTTGGTTATGTCATGAAACGCAGTGGTGTCAAAGCAGAACTTGAATCACACGGGAAGAGCATTGCCTGGTTCAATATATTTTATTTTATTGTAAGATATATTGCTCCTGTTGCCATAATGTTCGTATTCCTACACGGAATAGGACTACTGTAATTCATTAAATAAGAACAATCCCGGGGCCTTTTGACTTTTCTCATCGGCCCCGGAATTTTATTTCAGGAACAGTCATGTGGAAAGACTGGTTGGCCCTAAGCAAAAGAGAACAGAAAGGACTCATGGTACTTTCAGGCATTCTTTTTATGCTGATAATTTTTTATCTGGTAACCCCGCTTATCTTTCACCCTGCCAACAGTTCCACTGATAAAGACCTTCAGCAATGGATAGATTCATTAAACAAAATAAATCAACAGCACATTACTCCCCCGGCTGAAGACTCCGTTTTCTTTTTTGACCCGAACACTGCTTCCATAACCTATCTTGAGGCTATCGGCATAAAAGGGGAAGCACTGATAAACCTGCTGAAATTCCGGGAGAGCGGAGCCAGGTTCAAAAAACCTGAAGACATCCTGAACATATACTATCTCGATTCTGCACTTGCACATGATCTTTTGAAGCATATCAAGATCGACAGCAGTATGCCTGAAAAGGGAATAAGTTACCAGAAAACAAACGCCGGTTCTCAAACAACAAAAGAAAAAAACAGATACCAAACGCAAAAAAGACCGAAAACAAAAGAGAAGATAAAAGATCCTTCATTTGTGATAGAGATCAATTCAGCTGACACGGCAGAGTTTGCACTTCTGAACGGCATAGGTCCGGTGCTGTCAAAAAGAATAGTTGCTTTCAGAAAAGCGCTCGGAGGATTTTATTCTCCCGAACAGCTAAAGGAAGTTTACGGGATATCTGCCGAAACTATCGAAAGGAACATCAGCCATTTGCAGGTTGACACCTTGCTTTTGAAAAAGATAGACATCAACAAGGCATCTTTACGAAAGTTAAAGGCCCATCCTTACATTGGCTTTTATCTTGCGAAAGACATTGTGGAGTACAGGAAGAAAAACTATCCGGTCAGGAGCATAAAAGAGATCTTTTCTTTAAAATATTTTACCCCAAAAGAGCGGGAAAGACTCTCTGAATATCTTACTGTAAAGTAGAGCGGTTTAGTAAAAAAACTTAAAAATCTCATTTTGAAGATTTTTTTTCACAAGGAATTGAATTTTTTAGAATTAATAATTAATTTTGCGCCCTGATTAAAAAATAAAAATCTTATAAAATAACTGATATGATTATTATTCCGGTAAAAGAAGGCGAGAACATCGAAAGGGCCTTGAAAAGATTTAAGAGAAAATTCGAGAAGACAGGAACAATGAGAGAGTTACGTAGCCGCCAGGCTTTCATCAAGCCTTCTATTAAAAGAAGAGAAGAGATCAAGCATGCGATTTACGTTCAAAAATTGCAGCAGGAAGAAGAATAAATTTCAGGAAAACGTCTTTATTTTGTGCGAAATTTCGTATATTCGTTAAGGAGTAGCACACAATAAAGACGTTTTCGTTTAATGCAATATATATCATCTTTTTACAGATACTTAGAATACGAGAAACGGTACTCGAAACATACCCTGGTAACTTATGAAGTTGACCTCAGGCAGTTTTGCGAGTTTCTCGAAACTGAAAACATCAACCGGTGGCAGGACGTGAAGCTAAAAACGATCCGCCGGTGGATGGTTGAACTGCTCAACAGCGGAATTACACCCGTCACTATTCATCGAAAGATCTCTGCTTTAAAATCTTTTTTCAAATATCTCATGCGGGAGCAGGTTCTTGAATCAAATCCGACAGATGGCGTTATCGTTCCCAAGAAACCTAAACGCCTTCC
>JALVJU010000385.1 GCA_027034005.1 Marinilabiliaceae bacterium | reverse complement strand
ATATGTCAGGTTAATGTTCGAGAAATTCACATAAAAAGGGAACTGGTTTGACCTCAGGCGTACCTCGTTATCTTCGCCGATGTTGAATTTCTCCTGTTTGTTGGTCTTATAGTTCGCTGCTTCGATATCGTTAAAATACAACATATTCTTCTTGTCCAGCTCTTTCATTCTGTCCGGATGAAAAAAACTGATACCGTTAATGCCGCCAAAGTACAGAGTCCCGTCACTGTCCATGAACCTTGCCTGAAGATTGAACTCCTTATCGGCCAGACCATCCTCAACATTGTAGTTGATGAACTGTTTTGTGCCGGGGTCAAAGCAGGTAATGCCATTGTTGGTAGATGCCCATATCCTGCCTTTGTTATCCTCCAGTATTCCATATACCACATTGTTGGGCATGCCCGAGGTTTCATTGTAATGATCCAGCTTGTTACTTTTCCGGTTGTAGAAAAAAAGCCCGTTTCGTGTTCCGATCCAGATATTTTTATCCTTTGCCACCAGAATGTCGTAGATCACACTGTTTGTAAGAACAGGAGAACCATTGACCTCAACCCGTCTGAAGTCTGCCTTCCCGTTCTTCAGAGTCATAACAGAGACCCCTTTGATCGTTCCCACCCAGTATTCATCTTCACCGGCCTGACGAATGCAGTAAATCCTGTCGGCAGGGAGAGAACCCGGCCTTGTAGTATTATGCCTGTAGCTGACAAAACGGAATACCCCTTTCCCCAAATCACCGGTAAACCTGTTCAGTCCGCCGTTGTAAGTACATATCCAGATATTTCCGTTACGGTCACTGTAAACCTGGCGTACAAAATTATTGCTAAGCGAAGTACTGTCACCCGGAACGTGAAAGATATTATGGAAAACCATTTTTCGCGGAGGATAATCTGCATTGACGATGACTGTTACACCCTCTTTTGTGCCTGTCCAGATGTTTCCTTCACTGTCCTTTGTAACAGAGAAAACCACATTTGACGGCAGGTTGCGATTCTCTTTTGTGAAAGCCGTGAAATTACTACTCCTGAGCAGGTTCAACCCTCCCCCCGATGTTCCCGCCCAGAGATCACTACCAAATTTATTTATTGAAAAGATGACATTGGAATTAAGTGAGTTTGTGTTCCCTGCTTCACTTTTCATGTTGTTCACTATCGGATCCCTGTAAATCAGGTTAAGGAATTTTCCGGTACCAACCCATCCTTGTCCTTCCGTGTCAAACAGTATTTTTGTCACTGTATTATTGCTCAGTGAATTGCGGTTCAACTCCTTATGCTTCAAATGCAGTATGGTTTTCCCGGACGAGTTGTAGTTTTTTATCACATAAAGCCCTTCGCCTGTGGCGATCCACATATCTCTGTTTTTCCACTTTATATCGTAAATGATTATGTTTGACATTTTCTCCCCGGATGATAAAGGCACATGCGACACCTTGCCGTTCCCGGTGTCAAGCATGAACAAAGCCTGCCTGCTGCCTATCCACACCTTATCAGGTGTGTTACCATTAATGACATTGATATCTCCTGTTTTTACGCCGTTCAGATTGTATTCCTTAAATATGATGTCTGCAGGATCTTCTTTAGCACGGGCATAAAAAAGATGCCCCTCTTTTGTACCAACCCAAACCGTTTTTCCACCGGAAACAAAGAGTGCTGTGGTTGTTACTGCCTGTTTCGGGGGAAGAGGAACCTTACTGATCGTATAATTTTTATCACGGCCGGTTTTTCGGACTACTGCTATGTGATTACCATCAAGGGTTGCATAGATATTCCCGAATATATCTTTCTGTAGGTTTATGATGTCATTGCCGGCCAGTTCCGGGATATTCAGGAAGTTGTCTTTCCCAATATCGTAACAGCAAAGGCCGGAAGAGCGTGTTCCGATCCAAAGCATTCCTGAGTCGAGTAGAAGTGTGTTTATAAAACTACCACATAATCCCTCTTTAGTATTGTCATGATAAAAAGTAAGAAAGGAAGTTCCGTCGAACCGGTTAAGTCCGTCCTGTGTGGCGATCCAAAGAAAACCCGAATTATCAAGGACGATATCATTTATTGATGCCTGCGACAATCCCTGATCGATTGTGTAGTGGACAAAGTTGAATTCCCGGCCGTACTCTTGTTGTGCTGTTACATTAATGTAAAAACAGATGAGGGATGATATATAGAAGTATCGTAACACAATCCGGAGATGAACGGTAACTTATTTTAACCTCTTTACACAGGAGATACGAATTTACCTACAAATTACGGATAATCGTAACAAGAAGGAAGTGTAATCCAATATTTAACATAAAACCATGATATATTTCCTGTTTGAAGTATTTGCCCTAAATAAAGAGAATTTGTTGCAATTAAACATTTATTTTCTATTTTTGCCAAATAAAGAATTAAATCATCAATAGTTTTATGAAATACAAAACAGTAAGCCCTGAAGAGGCAGTAAAAGTGATAAAGGACGGAGACAGGGTGCATTTGAGCAGTGTTGCTGTAACACCCCGGGTCCTTATTGAGGCCATGGTTGAAAGAGGCCGTCGTAGAGAGATTAAAGGAGTGAAGATACAACACATCCATACCGAAGGAACAGCGTGCTATGCAGATCCGGATTTTGAAGGGATATTCCAGCTTGAATCTTTCTTTGTGGGCGGTAACGTTCGCAAGCAGACACAAGCAGGATATGCAGATTACATTCCCGTCTTTCTTAGCGAGACACAAAAACTGATACGCAAAGGATATCTGAAGGTAAATGTTGCGATGATACAGGTGTCGCCACCCGACAAGCATGGGTTTGTTTCTTTGGGAACATCGGTAGATGCCACTCTTGCAGCTATAGAATGTGCCGATACGGTGATAGCCCAGGTGAACAAATATGTTCCTAGGGCATGGGGCGATGCGATGATAAGTGTGAAAGATATCGACATCTTTGTTGAAGGCAATGTGCCTCTTCATGTGCACGATAATGCCCCACTTACCGATACAGAAAAAGCAATCGGGAAAAATGTTGCGGAACTTGTCGACGACGGGGCCTGCCTGCAGATGGGCATCGGAGGTATTCCGAATGCAGTTCTTGCAGAGCTTAAAAACCACAAAAACCTAGGAGTTCATACAGAGATGTTCTCAGACGGGCTCCTGCCTCTTGTCGAAAGCGGCGTAGTGAACGGAAAGGCAAAGCAGATAGACAAGGGAAAAATAGTTGCATCTTTTCTCATGGGCTCACAGGCCCTTTATGATTTCATAGATGATAACCCGATGGTGGCGATGATGGATGTTGCCCACACTAACGGCATTCATGTGATAAGGAAGAATCATAAAGTTACTGCAATAAATTCGGCATTGTCTATAGATATAACAGGGCAGGTTTGCGCCGACTCGATAGGAACAACCTTCTACTCGGGCGTAGGAGGGCAAATAGATTTTATTCGCGGTGCCGGTCATTCCGAGGGCGGGAAACCGATAATTGCAATGCCGTCAGTGACAGCTAAAGGGATATCAAAAATAACACCTACTCTGATAGAAGGGGCCGGGGTGGTGACCACAAGGGCAAATATGCATTGGTTCGTGACGGAATACGGGGCTGTAAACCTTTACGGAAAGACGCTTCAGGAAAGGGCCAGACTGATAATCTCAGTGGCGCATCCCGATCACAGGGAGATGCTCGATAAGGCTGCATTTGAGAGGTTCGGCCCGCATTATCATTTTACGGGGTTTTTAGCAGAGTAAAGGTTCATTAATAATTAGGGTTTGTTTTATATGTTTAACAGAAGGTCCCGGCAGTTTTGTTGATTGCCGGGATCGTTTTATTTGGTTAGCAGTATCTCTGCTGTTTTAAGGTCAAAAGGTGTGGTGATT
>JALVJU010000384.1 GCA_027034005.1 Marinilabiliaceae bacterium | reverse complement strand
AAGGAAAGATGATTCGCTCCCAATAGATCGTTTTTTGGCAAAAGATGATTTCATTAATGCCGTTTAGTCAAAATAAGGTGTTGTATGTTACCGTGAAAATTGTATTTTTGTTTGGAAACAACACTTAGACCCCGGCTATGAGCAATACGGATATTGCGCATGAAATTGAACAACTCAGAGAAGAGCTTAATCTGCATAACTACCGCTATTATGTTTTGAACTCTCCTGTTATCAGTGATTATGAGTATGATCAGATGATGGACCGGCTCATAAAGTTAGAGAGTGAACACCCCGAATTTTTTGATCCTGACAGCCCCACGCAGAGGGTGGGCAGCGACATAAATGTCGAGTTCAAACAGGTGAAGCACAAATACCCGATGCTGTCGCTCGGGAATACTTACAACGAAGGGGAGATAACCGATTTTTACAAACGTATTGCCAAGGCGCTCAATGAGCCGTTCGAAATCGTATGTGAGTTGAAATACGATGGTGCTTCCATCAGCTTAACATATGAGAATGGCCGTCTTGTTCGTGGAGTGACACGCGGTGACGGTACCCGGGGGGATGATGTTACTGCAAACATAAAAACCATAAAAAGTATACCTCTAAGGATCAAGGGGGATTATCCTGCCGAATTTGAGATACGCGGTGAGGTTTACATCCCGCGCGATAAGTTTGAAGAGATGAACCGTGAGCGGATAGAGATAGGAGAGGAGCCTTTCTCGAACCCGCGCAACACTGCTGCCGGATCGTTGAAGCTGCAGAACAGCCGCCAGGTGGCACAGAGGCCTTTGGATTGCTTTCTGTACTATGTGCTGGGAGAAGACCTTCCTTCGCACAAACATGTGGAAAACCTGGAGAAGGCACGCAGCTGGGGGTTTAAGATACCCAAAGAGTACAAGGTGTGTAATTCGCTTGACGAGATTTTTGGTTTTATTCATCACTGGGATACTGCAAGGCACGACCTGCCATACGACATCGACGGGATAGTCCTTAAGGTCAACGACCTTAACCAGCAGAAGCGGCTTGGATTTACGGCAAAGAACCCGCGATGGGCCATTTCATACAAGTTCAAGGCAGAGCAGGGCTACACAAAACTATTGTCGGTAAGTTTTCAGGTAGGCAGGACAGGAGCGGTAACACCGGTTGCCAACCTTGAACCGGTGCAGCTTGCAGGCACAATCGTTAAGCGTGCTTCGCTGCACAATGCCGATTTTATCCAATCACTTGATTTGCACCTTGGCGACATGGTTTATGTGGAGAAAGGTGGCGAGATAATCCCGAAGATAGTTGAGGTAGATGTCGAGGCGCGCAAGCCGGATTCAGAGCCGGTAAGGTTCATCACTCACTGTCCGGAGTGCGGAACGGAGCTTGTGCGGCCCGAAGGTGAGGCAGCTCACTACTGCCCCAATTCGGCAACATGCCCTCCGCAGGTCAAGGGGCGCATAGAGCATTTCATCAGCCGTAAGGCAATGAACATCGACGGACTTGGCGCCGAGACTATCGACCTGCTGTACAACGTAAATCTGATAAAAGATATCTCCGACCTTTACAGTCTGCACCCCATGCAGCTCACTCCGCTTGAACGGCTTGGTGATAAATCGGCGCGTAACATCATCCGAAGTATTGAGGAGTCGAAGAATGTTCCTTTCCCGCGCGTGCTTTTTGCGCTTGGAATACGGTATGTGGGTGAGACTGTGGCAAAGAAACTGGCAATGGCTTTTAAAAGTATCGACCGGCTGATGAGCGCTTCAAAAGAGGAGTTGATGGAGGTGGACGAGATAGGTGAGCGCATTGCCGAGAGTGTGATCGATTACTTTGCCGATGAGAAGAACAGGGAGATCATCGAAAAGCTGAAAAAGGCCGGCCTGAAGTTTGAATTGTCGGAAGAGGAGATGCAAACAGCTTCGGATGCCCTGGCAGGAAAAAGCATCGTGATAAGCGGTACCTTTGCCAAGCACAGCAGGGACGAGATAAAAAAGCTGATTGAAATGCATGGCGGCAAGAATGTATCATCCATTTCGTCGAAAACTGATTACCTGGTGGCAGGGGACAAGATAGGCCCGGCAAAACTTGCCAAGGCAGAAAAACTTGGAATACCTATCATCTCTGAAGATGATTTGTTAAATTTGATAGAACAATGATGAATGTATTAGAAAATATCAGAAAAAAAGCCGGTGATTACCTGTTGAAAAAACAACTGGAAAAAAGGACACGGAATGTTGTTTTCCGTAACCTCAGTAAAGTTAAAACGGCAGGTATAATCTTCCAGGCCCTTCCTCCTGAAAATATAGCAAAGGTAAAACAGTTCATCGCCGATCTCAAGAAGTTCGGGATATCGACTAAAGCGCTTGGTTATGCCCATGAGCATCGTAAAAATGTTGATTTGATAGGCGGCCCTACCTTTACCTATGTGTGCAAAGATGACTATACTTTTTTTTACGATACTAAAGACGACGGGGTGAAGGCCTTCATCGATGAACCCTTTCATCTTTTAATTCTTTACTGTGAAAATGATTTTTTCCCGTTGAAGCATGTCGCTGCTCTTTCGAATGCTGAACTCAAGGTGGGCGAACAGGGTGTGTGTGACGACATTATGGACTTTATGATACACTTGCCGGAGAACAAAGGACTGCCCGAATTGAAGGAGCAATTGATCCGGTATCTTTCAATGATCAACAAAGAGGAATGATTTTTGCATTTTTTTTAGGAAATCATAAAACTAACCAACCATGAAGAATTTTACTTTAATACTTTCCTTTGTTTTGATATTTTTTGTTTCTGGCTGCGGAACGCAGAAAGTAACCCGTGTGGATACAAATGAAGTTATCGACCTCAGTGGCCGCTGGAACGATACCGATTCGCGGTTTGTTGCCGAGGAGATGGTAAAGCAGGTGTTGAGCGGTGCCTGGCTGACCGATTACATATCTGCCCACAACGGTAAAAAACCGGTGGTGATTGTAGGGATGATCTACAACAAATCACATGAGCACATTAACTCCGATACTTTTGTGAAAGATGTGGAGAGGGCTTTCATCAACTCGGGCAAAGTGCGGCTTGTGCAGGCAGGTGAGAAGCGTGAAGAGCTTCGCCGTGAGAGGGCGGCACAGCAGGATTTTGCATCAAGTGAAACTGTCAAGCAGTGGGGGAAAGAGCTGGGTGCCGATTTTATGATGAACGGTGATATCAGCTCCATTGTTGATGTGTACCGTCAGAAACAGGTGGTTTTTTATCAGGTGAACCTTGAACTCACCGACCTCGAGACCAGCGAGATAGTGTGGATAGGGGACAAAAAGCTCAAGAAATATATCAAGTAGGAATTAATCAGCTTAAACCATTTTAATTGGTTGCTATTCGCAAACACGGTCTTTCTTTTATCTCCCGGAAACGGTTGAATCTCAGAAATATTTTTCCTTTTTCTGTTTTTCCGGTTGTTCTTGTTCTGCTCTCCTTTTTGTTTTTTTCGGGATGTTCCTCGTATTATCAAAAGTCGCAGCAGTTGCAGTCGTATGTCGTGTCGGGCGATTTCCTGAGCGCAGAGAAGCTGCTCGATGCAGATAAAAAGGGAGAGACAGGTGTAAGCCGTGTCCTCTACTGGTTCAACCGGGGTGTTGTGGCATTCATGAACCGGGAGTACGAAAAGAGCAATTTTTATTTTTCCAAAGCCGACAAGTATATTGAGGATTACCGCTGGTCCGTTGGGTATGAGGCGCTCACCCTTATTTCCAACCCAAGTGTCAAGCCGTACCGTCCCGAGGATATTGAAGGAGTGATGATACATTACTACATGGCTCTTAACTACATCTACATGAAAAAGTATGAGGATGCCATAGTGGAGTGCCGCC
>JALVJU010000383.1 GCA_027034005.1 Marinilabiliaceae bacterium | reverse complement strand
GGTGTTTTTTGGCTTTCCCGGTTCCAGGGGCACAAGATGCATGTTACACACCGGACAATCGCCAGGTGAATCATACACTTTATCACCCTCACATTTCATGGGGCAGTAATATTTTGTATCTTGATGGTTCATGGTAGTTGTTGTTTAATCACCGGAAGGAGTTCTCGCAAAGGCCGCTAAATGTTTTTGCAAAGAGCGCAAAGGTTTAATAAAAAATAAGTTGCAACATTGGCGTAGTCTTTGCGGCTTTGCGAGAAACTATCCGATGATTTTGGTGAAAGGATTTATAAAATATCCCTTTTCTTTTGTTCAAATTCTTCTTTGCTGATAAGACCTTTGGCATAGTTCTCCTTCAGGATGTCAAGTGCCGTTTTGTCTTGTGATGTGTATCGGGTATTGCCGTTTTGCAATGCTCTGAGGATGATCCAGATGAATACCCCGAGAAATATCCGGCCGAACCCCATTCCCCGGCCCATTCCGTTTAGTCCGTTCATCATGACGTAACTCCTTTCTTTTTAATCTTTGTGTTCTTTTTTATTTTCCTGGCCGGCAGATTTCATATCTCCGTTTTTATGTTCCATTTTCATGCAGCCATTCTTGTCCATCATGCCTTTTTCTTTCATCATCTTCATCATGGTTTGCATCATCTCCGGATTTTTGGTCATTTTATCGGCCATCATTTTCTGCATGTCCGGATTGCTTTTGCACATCTCCATCATTTTTGACATAATCTGCTCCCTTTTTTCGGGAGAATTCATCATCATCGATGCATCAGGTGTTTTGCTATCCATTTTCATCTGGCCTTTGCCTTGCATCATGGTTTCGTTACCTTGCTGCATCTGCATGTGTCCCTGGTGTATTTTCATGGTTGCCATGAATTCTTTTTTCAGTTCCGGGTTCATTGCAATAGCATTGAATATCTCGGTTCTCTTTGCCTGATCGTTTAACAGGTCTTTTACATTGGTTTCCTGACTGAAACCGCTTAGTGTCAGCGTTACGAATAACGCGATAATCATTAATGTTTTCATAATTTTAATTTTTAATGTTTATTAAATGAATTCTTCTTTTTTAATACCATTCCATAGAGCGGGATTTTTATCCGTGTATTTAAGTTTCCCATAGGGGAATAAATGGTTGAGCAAGCGTTGAGCCGTTTTATCTTCTTTAAAGAGCTTCATTGCCTTCAATGTCATTCCTTATTTTATATATATTGTCAACCGGAGAAACAAGTATCAGACCGTCTCCTTTGTAGTCGGTACGGCCGTTCTTTATGATCAACTTTACTACTCCCGGCACATCAATGGAAGATACCACTATTTCGATCTTGATCACGCGGTAAGCATCTGTGAAAGGATACTTGTCGCTGAGATGCTTCTCGGAACTGTCGGAATATTTTCCTGTCCCGTCACATTCCACGAATGTCATGCAACAATATCCTGCATCGTATAAGGCGTTGTAAACGTCTTCCGTTTTTCGGTGCCTAACATGATATATCTTTTTTGAACCGGAGCAGCAAGAAGCCCGCCATCAGTAGCGATGGCCGTTAAAGGTGTTCCGTCGTTAAAAGCAAGCTTGTAAATCCGTGAGTTGGAGCCGTTGAGGACCCTGAGGCGGTATGTCCCGGCATTCAGGTTCAAAGAAGCATTGGGTTTCCCGTTAACGGTTATCGTATCGCCAAGAAACCCTGTCATTCGCTGTATCCTGTTTTGCAGGTATACGAGCCTGTTTTTACTGTCGAAAGTCCTGTCCTGGATGACCACGGGAATATCCTGTTTCCCTGTTGGCAGGTCAAGCGCCTGTTCTTCGTCGTTGGTGATGATGAACAGACCAGCCAGGCCGTTGTACACCTGCGGACCGGTACGCCCGTGCGGGTGCGGGTGGAACCAGTATGTGCCAGCCCGGTTAACTATCTCAAACTCATAAACGAAAGTTTGTCCTTCACCGATAACAAACCTCGGATGCCCGTCGGCAATCTCAGGGATATGCAGTCCGTGCCAGTGCACAATGCTCTCTTCCGGCAGGTTGTTCCTGAAGAATATCCTTACCTTCTGGCCTTTTTTAAACCTGAAAACAGGTCCCGTAAAAGTGTCGTTAAGGTTCTGAACCGTAGATGCCGGCCCTTTTAGTATACTTGCCTTGTAACGCCAGACTGTTGTCGGCTGTCCCGGCAGGATTTGTACTTTGTCGATAACTGCTTTAAGGTCGATTTCGATGTCGGCATTGAAGTCAGGATTGGGCGTAGCTCTTTTACTTGTGGCTGCTGCAGTGCACGACGACAGCGTCAGCAGCGATGGTGTTGCAAGCAGTGCTCCTGTTCCGAATAGCGCAGACCGTAAAAATGTCCTGTGGCTGTTTGTTGTTTTGTTCTTTGCTGGTTTCATGACTTAATGATTAAAGGGTTCTATGGCTCTAGGGTTAAATGGCTCCCGTCTGTATAACTGCGTGGCCAGATAGATACGTAGACAGGTTGAATGGCTTTTTTACTTTCAACTTTAAGAACTTTATATCTTTCAACTGTTTTCTGTATGATACAAAGATAAGGTAGGCAGAGGGGCTATGTCTCATACAATTTTTGAAAAGAGTTATACCATTTTTGTGTGAGGTTATTAGCCACGGACCTGCCTGTCTAACTGCGTAGCCAGGTAGGCCCGACTGCGCAGTCGGGTGGGTGGCACGGATTTACAGGGATGATTGTTGAAGTGCTAAAAAGGTGCAGAGCACCGAAATATCTTTTGCAGCATGCATTTGATTCGAACAATGTTCCGGTGCGACGCACCTTATGCAATGGGGCTTCAATTTCTACAAATGTTTCGTGGCGCTACCGCTTTTGAATGATGCATTTTTTTATAGTCCTTGTGTCGTTTTGGCAGGATGGAACGGGTAAGGTTTGATTAGCGATTTACAAAGCAGGCCGGATTGGATACGTGAAATTATGTTGTTTTTTCACACCTCATCCAGCGGCTTCCTCCTGTTCTCTTTTACTTTTTTGAAATGAGAAGGGGTGAGGCCGGTAACTTTCTTGAACTGTCTTGATAGATGCTGTACACTGCTGTAGCCCATCTGCCATGCGATCTCGCTCAGTGTTAGTTCGTCGTAAACAAGCAGTTCTTTTGCCTTCTCTATCTTTTGATGGATGATATATTTTTCTATCGTAGTTCCCTCCACTGAAGAGAATAGATTGCTAAGGTAGGAGTAATCGTATCCAACCTCTTTGGAAATGAAATCTGAGAAGTTGATATGTTCATCCATCTCTTTCCGGTAATGGATAAGCTCGATTATCACAGTCTTTATGTGGTCGATAAGCTGACCTTTACGGTCGTCGATTAATTCAAAACCGTTTTCTTTAAGCACTTTATCTATCTCTTTCAGTTTGTCGTCATCAGGTTCATCTTCAACAACAGCTTCACCAAGCTCCACAGTTTTCAAATGAAGCCCGAGGTTGGTAAGTTCTTCGGTAACAACCCTGATGCAGCGGTTGCATACCATGTTTTTTATGTGCAGTGTTGTTGCGGCCAAATTTATCAGTTCTTCGGTTAAACCCAGAATCCGCAATAAAATATTTTATTGCGGATCGATGTAAGAAAATCAATCGGTTACAGTTTCGTTGCACTCACTGTAATCCGTGATCTTCTAAATCGGGGTAAAGATATAGTAAAGATACAACAAAATATGAATTCGGGAAGGGCGGGGGAAGGATTTAAGACAGGCGAGTCTTTAATTATTGGTGTTGATTAAAAATAACAATTGTTCGTCAAAAACGGGAAAATTATTGTCGTACCTACAGCATTCTCCGGAAAATATAATTCTGGTTTCTACCATAATTTCATCCCTGACGGGATTATGTATGT
>JALVJU010000382.1 GCA_027034005.1 Marinilabiliaceae bacterium | reverse complement strand
TCGCACGTATTGCCGAAGAGGAAGGTTTTAAAGAGATAGCTGTTGCTTATAAAATGATAGCTACTGTTGAAAAAGCCCATGAAGAAAGGTACCGCACACTTTACAACAACCTTGAGGAGGGAAAAGTTTTCAAGCGTAACGGAAAGGTTATCTGGAAATGCCGTAACTGCGGATACATCCACGAGGGAGAATCTGCTCCAAAGACATGTCCGGCCTGCCTGCACCCGCAAGCATACTTCGAGATCAAAGAGACAAATTATTGATTTTACAATAATCTTAAAGAAACGAGATTTCAAATAACTCTTTATAATTGATTTCAACCCACCCCTATCCCCTCCCGGGAGGGGAATATCAAAAGACATGTTGTCAAAACTCCCCTCCTCAAAGGGCGCGGGGGTGGGTAAAACATAGATTTAGAAGTAAACTTACTTGAAGAATTACCGGTTATCAATTATGTCCCGGCTTTTTTATACATTTGAAGCAAAACATTTAACAGATATTTTCAGAAAGTACGTTTTGAAGGTAGTACTAAATATGTAGATGATAGCAAAAAAAATAAAAATAGTAGTAAAATTAAGATTTGGAGCGTTGAGATGCCAAGCGCACCATATATAAAACTCTTATGAACAAGCAATGACACAGTACCATAAGAAATAAATAAACCAACAATATGAAAAACAGATTTTTTACAATAATTATTGCGTTTGGTACTCTATTATTCTCTTGTGAAAAGAACGACCTTACCCTTGAAGGTAACTGGATTAAGCTAAAACAATACGAAAGCCCAATTGACAATGAAGGCCTAAGTATTGAGACAGATACTCTAAACGTTAAGTTAGGAAATGAGTTTTATATAAAAATTTATAGTCAGTACCAGCCTGAATGTGAGTTAATGATTTATGAAAGAGTAAACGACAGTTCTCCGAATAATATAACCGACTTTCCTGAAGGTGCTAAGTTAGTTGGATATTATGAAGAAAATGAGACCAAACGAAAAATAAATGAAATTAGAGTTTGCCTTTATGAATCTAAATTTAGTTCTGGCGATAAAATAACATATACTACTGAAATAAAATCTTCTTCAGAGATTAAAGTACTACGAAAATTAACAATCGAAGTAAAATAAAGCCAGCCAGTAACAAAAAGTAAGTGTATGTATCAAGGAATACTTTACCTAATCCCAAACACGCTTGGTGACAGTCCTGTGGAATATAACCTGCCGCAGTACAACATCGAGCTCATCAGTGAACTGGAGTTTTTCATCGTTGAGAACATACGCACTGCCCGAAGGTTTCTCAAGAAAGTTGACAGGGATATCGACATCGACACACTTACATTTTTTCTTATCGACAAACACACAAAGCCTGATGCCTACCCTTCATACCTTGCCCCAATAGCAGAAGGCCACTCCATTGGTGTTCTTTCGGAAGCAGGCTGCCCGGGCGTAGCCGACCCGGGAGCGGATGTTGTAAAGATAGCCCATGAGAAAAACATAAAGGTCGTTCCGCTTATCGGGCCCTCCTCCATACTGCTCTCGCTCATGGCCTCGGGACTTAACGGGCAGAACTTTGCTTTTCTCGGTTACCTTCCCGTAAAAAAAGGTGAAACGGCTAAAGCCATTCGCGACGTGGAGCAACGTTCGATACACATGAAACAGACACAAATTTTCATAGAGGCCCCATACCGCAATGCAAAATTACTAAAGGACATCCTTGTATACTGCAAACCTGCAACACGCCTCTGCATCGCCTGCGACATAACCATGGAATCCGAGTTCATAGTTACCAAAACCATCGCAGAGTGGAAAAAAAACGTCCCCGACATCAACAAGCGCCCTACGATATTTTTGATACAAGGGTAAAATAGCAGGCAGTTTTCAGTCGGCAGCTGGCAGGCCTAAAAGCACACCGGAGTTCAGAGCATAGTGTTTAGAGTTTAGAGATAAATGTTCAATGCACATACAAGTTCAAGGTGCGTAGCACCGTAATATTTGTAGAAAAAGAAGCCCGAAAAGAACGATAGGTGCAGAGTACCGAAACATTAAATGACAACAGGCACCCTTCACCATGACAACAAATACATATTCAACAAAAACACCTCTTTAACAAATACAATTTCACTCAGTTTTCAAAAAATTTTCCCGAACAGGCATTTCCCTACCGAATTATTTATTATTTTTGTTGATGAAATTTTTCTCTATTAATAAATATATCTATGAAAAACAGTTGCCCCATTGTAAAGGAGAGAGTTGATGAAAATCTGATACGACTGAATTCAGGAATAATTTTCACCGCACTAATTTTATTCGCAATGACACCTGCAAAGTGGCTGATATTTGCAATAGCTGCCGATTTTGCTGTCAGGATATTTCTTGGAGTGAAGAGAAGCCCTGTATGCTTTGCCCTGAAAAAAGCATTGAACACCTTTAATGTGGAACCGTGCATGATAAATGCCGGCCCTAAGAGGTTTGCGGCAAAACTCGGACTTGGTTTTTCCCTGATGATATCTTTACTGTGTATATTTCAAATGACGGATACTGCCATGATAGCAGCTGCCGTAATGTCGGTGATAGTAGGACTTGAGGCATTTTGGGGATATTGCGTGGGATGCAAGATATACGGCATATTGACTTTCCTGGGAATAAAACTAAAGTAAAATACAGCGTTTAATTATCTTTAGGTAAAAACACCTGTGATTCAACTATCTGAACACAGGTGTTTTTCATTCAAGCTCCAATACTTCTTTATCCTTTTTTCAAAACTACATTGAGCGGTATAAACACACCCACCTTTAATCCCAACTCAAATTTATCAGCAGGAGTGAACAGGAACATGTAGAGATTCCCGAACTTGCTCAGTTTAATGTTCGGCCCCGATTGAAAGATGAACTTGTTGTCCTTGAACATGTACTCTTCGGCAAGCACCCATGAAACAGGCACTTTCCTGTGAAGTCCCACGAACCAATACTCGTTGAAGTTGTAAAAAGCATTTGCAACCACAGTGTATCCCACCGATGTGTAGATCTTTTTATGGAACAACGCTCCAAGTTCAGCATGAAGCCGTACAAACTCCTTGACATTCCCATGAAAATCGTAAACAATAAGAGGGTTTACACGAACGCCGGCAATGATCCTGTACTTTTCCTGTGGCTCTTCATTTTGTGCTTTAGCACCGACGGTTGAAATACAAAATACAATGCCGAAAATAGTAAATATCCGTTTCATAATCCCTTGTTTTTAAGTTTAACCATGGTGCAAAATATGACATACACAATGCAACCGGGTTGCAAAAACAAGGGATAGGAAAAAGGCTTTTACTTCCGGCAATTCACACAGACTCCTTTAACCACAAGGTTCACATAATCGATGGAGAATCCATGGGGCAGGTTCACTTCGGGAACAGGAACATCAGTGAGGCAATAAGTTTTCTTGCATTTTACGCAATGGAAGTGCGCGTGAAGTTCACTGGGATTACAGCTGCATGTATCTTTGCAAACTGCATACTTGATCATTCCCGAGCCGTCATCAACACTGTGAATGACCTTATTTTCCTCAAAGGTCTTAAGTGTACGGTACAATGTCGATCTGTCCGCCTGATCGAATTTATCCTCTATCTCTGACAAGCTGAGCGCCACATTCTGCTCCAACAGCAGATCCAGCACGAGTTCCCGCATTGCCGTGGGTCGGACATTCTTATGTTTTAATTTTTTATTAATACTCTCTTTCACACTATCATCCGAAAGTTTTTCAACACCTATTAAAAATGGCTTTGTATCCCAGTAAATACGTTAGAAAGAACAAAATTAACCGGAAAATAAGTCTTTTTCAAAAACAATTTCTTTTTGCTTGACCA
>JALVJU010000381.1 GCA_027034005.1 Marinilabiliaceae bacterium | reverse complement strand
GGCAACCAAAGCAAGTTCAACAAAACAGAGCTGCCGGCAAGCATCATCGTTTTGCCCACATCGCTGATACACAACTGGCACAACGAAATGGAACGTTTTGCCCCGCACCTTAAAGTATACATTTACACAGGAAACAACCGCCTGAAAACAAAAGATATTGGCAAGATACTGCGGCACTACCATGTTGTCCTCACCACTTACGGCATTGTCCGGAATGACATTAAATACCTGAAAACGTATAAGTTCCTTTATGCCATGCTCGATGAAAGCCAGTACATAAAAAACCCGTCGTCAAAAACATATTCGGCAGTAATGGAGTTGTATTCCAAACACAGGCTCGTCCTGACAGGAACGCCTATCGAAAATTCTTTGACCGACCTGTGGGCACAGATGAACTTTGTAAATACCGGCCTGCTTGGAAACTTTAACCGGTTTAAAGAGTACTACATCAGGCAGATTGTAAAAAACAAAAATGAAGAAGCCGAAAGGAAACTGCGCATACTTATCAACCCGTTCATTCTCAGGCGGACTAAAGAGATGGTGGCGAAGGACCTGCCTCCGCTTACCGAACAGGTAATCTATTGTGACATGACACCGGAACAAAAAGAGGTGTACGACCGTGAAAAGTCAGGCGTGAGAAACGAGATATTCAATGCCATCAACAGCAGGGAAAAAAATGCCATCATAGTCCTTCAGGCACTGACAAGATTAAGGCAAATAGCCAACCATCCCGTACTGGTAAACGATGCATACCAGGGTTCTTCAGGAAAATTCGACCAGGTGATGACAGGTCTTGAAGATATTGTCTCGGAAAAACATAAAGTACTTGTTTTCTCCTCTTTTGTCAAGAACCTGGAGCTTATCGAGGAGCAATTGAAGATCAAAGAAATAAATTATGCTAAACTAACAGGAGCTACCACAAACAGGGAAAAAGCAATTAAAGAGTTTACCGACAATGAAGAGTGCAGGGTGTTCCTTATATCACTGAAAGCAGGAGGCGTTGGGCTGAACCTTGTTGAGGCGGATTATGTATTTATGCTTAACCCCTGGTGGAACCCTGCTGCTGAAGCACAGGCCGTGAACAGGGCACACAGGATAGGACAGGCAAAAAAAGTTTTCGTCTACAAATTCCTTTCTGCCGACACCATTGAGGAGAAGATAGCCCGCCTGCAAAAGAAAAAGCAGGAACTGGCCGATACCTTCATCTCAACTGAAAACCTGTTAAAAAATCTTACAAAAGAGGAATTTGAAAAACTATTGTCATAAATTTATTAGTTTTGAAAAAACAAAAAAACAATACTATGTTACGGATCATTATTCTTTCTTTCATTTCATTAGTTATCGCAACAGGAGGAACCTCTGCACAAGATAACCCGAAAAGAAAATCGCAAGTGCGAAAAGTCGGCTCTTTCGACAAAGTTAAAGCAACCAAAGGAATTAACGTCACCCTCATCGAAGGTACGAAAGAGAAAGTACAGGTTGACATCGTCAACGGATCACCCAACGATGTGGTGACTCAACTTAAAAACAAGGGGCTCACCGTAAAGATGAAAACCAAGATTTACAAGGACGTTGCAGTTCAGGTATATGTCACTTACGTTGACCTGCGCGAAGTGGATGCCGGTTCAGGGGCAACTGTGGATGCCGAAAATACAATAGTCACCGACAAACTCCATCTCGATGCAGGAACTGATGCAAACATAAAACTTGAGATCGATGTAAATGCCCTTGAGGCAGATGTTTCAGCAGGAAAGATAGAACTCTCTGGAAAAGTCAAATCGCAGCTCGTGAAGGCTAACACCGGAGGCAAATACCTTGCCTACGACCTGGAAAGTGAAGAAACAATAGCTAAGGCTAACACAGCCGGGAAAGTAGAGGTCACTGTTACTAAATCACTGCAGGGTACGGCTTCCAACGGTGGAACCATCAGCTACAAAGGAAATCCTGAAAAGGTAATGAAGAAGGTATCTATGGGAGGTAAAGTAGAAGAAGCTGAATAAAAAATAGAATCTTCTAACCGTAAATCACCACATCATGCCAACAAGAGAAAAAGCTTTTGAACTTTTCAAAAAATACAACGAATCGGAGAGCCTTACCAAACATGCCTATGCCGTTGAAGGTGTGATGCGGCATTTTGCACGCCTCAACGGGGAGGATGAAGACAAGTGGGGCGTGATTGGCCTGATACATGACCTGGATTACGAAAAGTATCCGGAACAGCACTGCGCCATGACCGAAAAAATACTGAAAGAGGAGGGTTGGCCGGAGGATTACATACATGCCGTATTGAGCCATGCCTGGGGTATCTGTTCCGATGTAGAGCCGGAGCATAAGATGGAGAAGATACTATTCGCAACAGACGAACTGACAGGACTAATCACAACATCGGTCCTGGTCCGTCCCGATAAAAACATACATAACCTGAAACTGAAATCGGTCAAGAAGAAATGGAAAGACAAGCGTTTCGCAGCCAAGATCGACCGTGAAGTCATTCAAAAAGGCGCAGATATGCTCAACATGCCCCTGGATGAACTGATAGAAGAGACCATCAAAGGAATGCAGGAAGTGGCCGCAGAGCTTGGGCTCAACGGAGTTGAGGAGAAATAAATTCTAAAACCGCTGACCGGATTGCGCAGCAAAGCGCAAAAACCTGTTACTGTATTTCCACGTCAGCATGAATGCAGCTAACAGTTAATTTTGTTTTATCAGTTTAGCTACCCAGCCGCCTCCCGATGCCATCCTGATGGTGTATGAATCATTTTTGGTAACAGTGCCCTCTCCTCTTTTGTGGTCAATCGCCCTTGTATCGGCATTTCGCCCGTCGGAGACGTACTCAAGGGAATAGCTGCCGTCATCCAGAAATTCAAAAGAGATATTCACCTCCCTTGCATCCCAGTTTGTCACTGCCCCGATATACCAGTCATCGCCATTCCTGCGGGCAATGACAGTACATTTACCTATCTCTGCATGCAGAACCTTCAGGTCGTCCCAAAAGGTAGGGATGCCTGCAATGAACTTAGTACACTCCCTCTCGCGGTAGTAATCCGACGGAGAATCGGGCAGCATCTGAAGCGGGCTCTCCAGAACTATGAAAAGTGCCATCGTATGTGCCCTCGTTCCCTGGCTCATAGGAAAATCGCCCACCGGCCGCCAGTTTTTCTTTGTTGCATTTCGCGTGGAGAAAGGAATGTAATCCATTGGCCCTGTAACCATACGAATGTAAGGCAGCATGTTATCGTGCTCCGGGGTCACATATTTTGTCCAGCCGTTGTACTCAAACTCTATCAACGCTTCCCGTGTCAACAGGTTGGGATAAGCACGCCGCAAACCGGCCGGTTTATATGCTCCATGGAAATCGATTATCATCTTTCGTTTCGCCGCCTCCTCAACCATCTCACGGTAAAACTGTACCATTTTCTGGTCATCACGGTTCATAAAATCCAGTTTAATACCGCTGATGCCCCATTTTGAGAACTGCTCCCAAGCCCTCTCCTTCTGTTTCTCGAATGTATTCCAGATCACCCACAACATTATCTTTACATTTTTTTCTTTAGCATACGCCATTACCTCGTCCATATCAAGGCCGGGTGCTATCTTAAACAGATCATCCTGTGCCGACCAGCCGTCATCGAAGAGAAAATATTCAAACCCGAACTCATGGGCAAAATCGATGAAATATTTTGCCGTTTCAGTGTTTACCCCTGACTTGAAGTCCACACCGTAAATGTTCCTTCTTCCCCACCAGTCAAATGTAACCACCCCGGGTTCAATCCAGGAAAAATCTTTCAACCGGTTTGGCTCGGCCAGCTTGTAAATAAGAGTGTTCGTGATCAGCCCGGCATCGTCATCAG
>JALVJU010000380.1 GCA_027034005.1 Marinilabiliaceae bacterium | reverse complement strand
TGCAAGGCTGATACCGGATTCCAGAATATAATTTATTACTTTATCCATTTTGAATGATGCTAAAAATTAGAAACCAAGTGTCCATGTAACCTGTACGAAAAACTCAGGGATCACTCCTCTTCAAGATCTTTTTTCACTTCCTTCATCAGCTCATCAAGCTCGGATACAGACAGGTTGTCTTCCTTTGCAAAGAAAGATACCATCTCCTTGAACGAGTTGCCAAAATAGTTGCTCATGAAGTTTTTCATAAAATTCCGTGTGTACTCCTTTTTTGATACCAGAGGAAAGTACTCATGCGTCTTGCCAATGGCCTTGTGCCCTACAACACCTTTTTTCTCCAGTATCCTGATGATAGTTGACACTGTTGTGTATGCAGGTTTGGGGGCAGGCATCCTGGCGATGATATCTCTTACAAATGCCTTCTTCATGTCCCACAAATGCTGCATTATCTCCTCTTCTGCTTTTGTTAATTCTTTCATTTTCTTGCTATTTTTCTACTAAATACTCAGTTAATACAAAAACAAAACTACAACTAAGATTTTAGTTTTGCAAGAAAAAATCAATATTTATTACTAAAAACTTAGTCGGTTTCCTATTTCAAGTTGGTAGAAAGAAGTTTCAACACGGAGAAATTCCCCTTTCGGGGCAAAAAGGTTTGTGGAAGCTGAATCTTAAAATATTTGATGAATCACTACTTTTCAACCTTCCTTATCCCTTCCGGTTCGATAGTGATGAGTTTCTGTTTGTAGAGTGCCCCTATGGCCTTTTTAAAATTCTTTTTACTGATGCCGAAAAGATGATAGATCATTTCGGCAGGGCTTTTATCGTTCACGGCAAGGAACCCACCCGCTTCTTCTAATTTTTCAAGTATCCCTTTTGAGATGGAATCAACCTGACCGTACCCCTCTTTCTGAAGCGTGACATCTATCTTGTCGTCATCACGAACCTTTTTGATGTATCCTTTAACATACTGCCCTGGCTCAACAGGCGAAAATATCTCATTCTCGTAGATCATCCCCCAATGAGCACTGTTGATGATAACTTTAAAACCCATTTCTGTCTTTTCAGCTACCAGCAGGTCAACCTGCTCGCCGGGTTCAAATTCCGGAATAAGATTATCAAGGAACTTGTCGATCTTGGCAGATGCAACTATCCTGTCGGTTTCGGTGTCGAGATAAACATACACAAGGTAAGTACCGCCCTCTACCATCTTTGCCTTTTGCTCACGGAACGGCACCAGCAGGTCCTTAGGCAACCCCCAGTCGAGAAAGGCCCCTGTTCGGTTAACTGCCTTAACTTTCAGAAACCTGAATTCACCGACAGTGGCATAAGGTTTTTCAGTGGTGGCGATTATCCTGTCTTCCGAATCATTGTAAATAAAAACCTCTAACTCCTGCTCCGGTTCAGTACCTTCGGGCACATACCGCGAAGGCATCAGTATCTCCCCATACTCTTCCCCGCCGTCAAGGTAAATACCAAAATCAACCTCTTTTACTACCCTTAACGTATTATGTTTGCCGATCTCTATCATCTTATTTCAATTTTTCCAATACCAAATCATAAACCAACCCGGCAAATTCATATAATTCTTTTGCTTCTGAGACACTTGGCTTTCCATTTGCAAGAATTCCAATATCACCCGGATAACGTGACTCTATATAAACTTCATCTGTTTTTTCTAACAAATCCTCATCCAGGTCAATGCTGTATTCTTCAGGTATTCCATTGTAAAGGGTCAATAAATTATGGATCCGCGGTATTGATTTTCCACTCTCTTCGTAAACAGCTTTAAAACATTTTTCAATTGTTTGTTGAGAATGAAACGCGACACTATTCGTCAGAAAATCATCCTCCAGCAATTTTCCGCACGATTTCAGATCTACTTCTGCAAAATTAAGCCAATCTTTTGTGGTCGCTTTCATATATCCTTTTCCCTTTTTCAAGTATCTCTTTTGAAAAGCTGCTTTTCATCTCAACAAATTGTTCAAACATCGGTTTAGTATAAACAAGAATATCCACTGGAACCTTTTTGGCCGTTTCCCTGATCAATCTCCTGACAGATAACCTGTACTTTAAACGTTCATCAAAAGTCTCTGGAATAAAATCATCATTGGTAACAACAAGAATATCGATATCACTTTCATCATCCGGATTTCCATAAGCATAAGAACCAAACAAAATGATCAAATAGGGATCAATTGTTTTTAGTTTTTCTACTATCTCGTTCAGATAAATGTCGTTCATTTCAAATGATGTTTAAACTTCACTAAGTTACGAATTTTAGATTAAACATACTTGCCATTGAAAACTGAGCATTGTCAAGCCCCTTACTCTGCCTTTTCCCACGAGAATTTCAACTCTTTCTTTTCTCCTTTGTTGATCATGCAGGTTAGCTGGAAAGGATGCATGCCAGCTTTC
Organism: Marinilabiliaceae bacterium; assembly: GCA_027034005.1. Taxonomy (GTDB): domain Bacteria; phylum Bacteroidota; class Bacteroidia; order Bacteroidales; family Marinilabiliaceae; genus JAADEM01. The sequence goes on along the minus strand of JALVJU010000380.1, from coordinate 1,435 downwards.
AGAAGCATCTTTCCTTTTTTGTCCGTCAAAGACTTGTAACCGTAATCGGCATCAACGATAAGTGCTTTATGTATCCGTAGGGATGCCTTGCCACCGGTATTAACCGTAAATTCATACTTTCCGTCTTCGGGAATATTGATAAAACCTGTGAACATCACCACATTGCCTCCCTGTAAAACATCGGCTGATATTTTTTCAACTCGTCCTTTTTTCACCTGTTTCAAATCAGTAACATCAGGAACCCACGGAAAGTCACCCGAATAGATGGCATACCCGTATCCAGTAACCATGATTGCCGCATCGACCCGCGGCACCAAAGCATTATCGTAAGGCCTGCGTGCGGACGCATTCGGAACACGCACTTGCAAAACACCTGCTTTCATCTTTTTCTGTAGATCAGCCATTCCTCCGTTCTCTGCAAGGTTATTGACCTGTTGCGGGTCTTTTGTAACATCGTAGATCTCAAAATCATCATCAGCCGATTTTATGTCATATCTTACTCCTACATAATCGCCATACCTGATAACCTGCATCTGGTTACGGATACGGCCTCGATGCTGTGGCGCGAAATCAGAATACCCCGGAGTCCTGCCCCCTACCTTGTATTCAACATAAACAGTTGACTCTTGCTGCTCTCCCTTCCCTGTCAGGGCAGGCAACAGCGACACGCCATCCATGACCGCCGGGGCAGGCAATCCTGCCATTTCTGTGAAGGTGGGTACCCAGTCGTAAAGCATCGAAGGTGTTTTCACCACCATACCATTTTTTAAATGTCCAGGCCAGCGGGCGATCACAGGCATACGCACCCCACCTTCCCAGCAGTCACGCTTGATGCCGTCAAAAGGCCCAAAGCTGCGAAAAAATGAAGGGTTGTTCGGCTTGTAACCTTTAGGCAGGTACGATTCGTTTGACGGGCCGTTGTCCGATGAGAAAACGATCATGGTATTGTCATCAATGTTCAGATCTTTCAAAAGCCGGATGATATCACCTACTGCATCGTCTATCCTTTTAATGGCAGAGGCGTATCTCTGATATACCTTTGGCCAGGTAACTTCCGGCGTTGAGGGGTCGTTGTCGTCATCCCAGGTTGCTTTTGCATATTCCGGGTAAGTATAAGAATCAACGTTCCCCGAAGCAGTGTTTATCCAGTGTCCCGGCTCACCGAGCCACTGCAATCCGCCTTTCAGCCCGCCGCCTCCGGGATATGCCTGTGTAGGAAGCTCCATCACGGCATGAGGGGTATCGTAAGCAAGGTAAATGAAAAAAGGTTTTTTCTTTTTTGCCTGCTCTGTTATCCACTTCTTGGCGCCGGCAGTCCAAAGGTCGGCTGTGTAGCATTTATCCAATTTATCGGCTATATTTTCTCGGTTGAGCCACACCTCTTTTTTGCCCCTGTAAACTCCCTCTTTGGGATAATGCTCATGCCCGTCGCGGT
>JALVJU010000379.1 GCA_027034005.1 Marinilabiliaceae bacterium | reverse complement strand
CGAGAATCTCTGCAAGGTCATCTTCTATCTCACCAAGCATTTGATATGGTTCGGTAACTTTAACGGGCCTGTACTCCTGTCCGTAATATTTTCTCAGGTTTTCTATCGACCGCACATGTATTCCGGTCACAGGGGTTGCCCCGAAATCAACGGGGATTTTGTCCGGGGAGCTATGCTCCAGTACTGCACGTACTCGTTCTTTGCTTGTCATGTTTTCCTGGTATTATTCAAGAAAAGTACAACAAACCGCTGAAAGGTGCAAATATTGTGGGCGAGGATTAGTTACCGGGAGTACGACTTGAAGTCGTGCCCCCAGTAACAATAAATTATTTTGTATTCTTGGAGCAACCAGTGAATGATTACCCGGAGTGCGAACTGAAGTCGCACCCCGGATACAATCATATTCTTGCACTTAATCTTTTAATGGAATTCTCCCATTTCCCGGGTTTAGTCTCAAACTGCATAGCTTTATCCAGCATTTTCATGAAATCATCGCGATCAACCTCTTCTGCGCCCATGCTTAAAAGATGGCCGTTGGTTACTTGAGAATCGATGAGGTGATAACCCCGATCTTTCAGGTTTTCCGAGAGGGCAAATAGCGCAACTTTCGATGCATTGCTTACTTTGAAGAACATCGATTCGCCGAAAAATACCTTACCCAATGCTACCCCGTACAACCCGCCGGCAAGCTCTCCATCGAGGAAACACTCAACTGAATGTGCATAACCAAGTTCGTGCAACCTCGTGTATGCTACGATCATGTCATCGTTTATCCATGTGCCTTCCTTGTCTTTTCTCTGTTCCGCACAGGCACGCATCACATATTCAAAGCATGTGTCCATCCTGATTTCGAACATATCTTTGCGAATGATCTGCCTTAAGCTTTTTGACACTTTGATCTTTCCCGGATAAAAGACAGGCCGTTCGGGAGGTGACCACCACATTATAGGGTCGCCTTCGTCGAACCATGGAAAGATGCCGTATGAATACGCAAGCAGGAGCCGCTCAACACTAAGGTCGCCGCCGACGGCAAGCAACCCGTTGGGGTCGGCAAGGGACGGGTCAGGGAAAACCGGTTCTTCAGGCAACTGGAATATCATCTACGTTCAGGTTGTCTTTCCAGGTTTCGTACTCTTCGAGGATCGAGATAAACTGTCGTGTGATCACACTCAAAACAAAAGCATCATCGATATATCCAATGCCGGGAATGAAATCGGGTGAAAAGTCAAAAGGCAGGATGAAATAGATTATTCCTGCCAGCATGAACACTATGTGATGTTTAGGGACATAAGGATATGCGCCCGAAAAGTAATCCTTCAAAAGGGATATCAGCAACTGCAGCTGATGCCATGCCTTCCCGAGTGAGTTCTTCTCTTTTTCTGCTTTCTCTGTTGCTTCGTCAATGACCTGCTCAGCTTTTTCTTCGTTGACAACCTCTTCTGCCTCTTTTTTTGTTTTACTGAATATGTCTTTAATCGAACCCATATCAAATAATTTTCCCGTTAATTCTACTCTCCTTTTAAAAAATGAAGATTTTCAAAATTCAATTTACTTCTTTTTTGCGAAAACAGTAACGGTGTTTGTGATTATTTAATTTTTTTAAACAGACATTTCATGATGGTATCATACAAACGGAAACTTCGTCAAACATAAAAGTAGTTTCCTTTAATCTCATCAGCCATTTGTGAATCACATAATTTAAAGATAATTTTAGGAAAGATTGTTTAATTCAAAAAATACTGATTGATGAATAAGTTCCTGAAAGAGATACAAGAACAACCGGAAGCTTTAGAAAACACATTGAGATTTTATCTGGACGGTGAAGGTAAAAGGGAACTACAAAAGTTAACATCCCAGGTCAATGAAAAAGATTTTGAACATATCGTGTTCACAGGAATGGGCAGTTCTTTCTTTGTTTCTTATGCGGCAGCAATACTTTTAAGCATGGAAGGCAGAAATGCATTGGCCGTAAATGCAGGTGAAATGCTGCATTACAACTATCCCGAACTCAATGAGAAAACTTTATTGGTTTGCATTTCTCAGTCTGGTGAGAGTTATGAAATACGGGAGGTCATAAAGCAGAAACCGGCAAATGTTTTATGTGCAGGGATAACGAACAAAGGCAACAGTACCCTTGCACAAAATTCTGATATTCTGTTGCTGACAAAAGCAGGGAAAGAAGAGATGACATCGACGAAAACATACATAACAACTCAACTCGTTTCTTTTATGCTGGGCTGGAGTATCGCAGAAAAATGGAATTCCGATATCATAAACAGCACACTGAAGCTGCCGGTATTTTTTGAAAAGTTTCTCAAATCCTTTCCTGAATCTTTGGATGACATTCTTGATTTTCTCGGGGAGATAAATTCACTGCCGGTAATTGCAAGAGGGCCGTCTTATTCCACTGCCTCACAAAGCGCTTTGATGTTCATGGAGGCAGATAAAGTTCCTGCATTCAGTATGCTTGGGGGAGAATTCAGGCACGGCCCCATGGAGATGGTACGGCACGGCTTAAGGTCTGTCATGTTCGCTCCGGTAGGAAAAACATTAAAACAAAACATAAAAATGGCAGAGGATATTGCACAGCATGGCGGAAAAGTACTTTTGATAACCAATAGCGATTATTCCGCAAAAAACGGGAACATAAAAACTGTCTATGTCGATAGTGAAAATGAATCTTTGTTTTCCATCCAAAGCATCCTTCCTGTTCAGCTCATCGTAGATGCATACGCAAAAAGACATGGTTTTGAAGCAGGCAGTTTCTCCCATGGGGCAAAAGTTACAACAACCGAATAAAACTGATAACCCAAAAAACATATTACAATGAAAAAAACAACTATCCGGACATTATTCGTATTGGCAGTAGTTCTGATGTCATCAGGATGCCGGCAAAAGACACCTAAGCAAAAAAGTTCACGTCCAAATATTCTTTACATCATGGCAGATGACCATACGTCTCAGGCATGGGGGATATACGGCGGGATATTGAAAGATCATGTGCATGCACCAAACATTAAACGCCTGGCGGAAGAGGGGATGGTGCTTGATAATGTTTTCTGCACAAACTCAATCTGTGTGCCTAGCAGGGCTACAATAATCACAGGGCAGTTCAGCAACAAGAACGGCGTTTATACCCTGGCAGATGCCCTGAGCCCCGACAGCATGAATATTGCTAAAATACTGCACAATGCAGGATATCACACCGCCATAATCGGGAAATGGCATTTAAGGAAAGAACCATCCGGATTTGATTACTACAACGTACTGCACAGGCAGGGACGTTACTGGGACCCGATATTCAAAACAAAGGATAACTTTCACAAACCGCTGGAAGCATGGGATGTGCACAAAGGCTTCTCAACAGATGTGATAGCCGGTCTTGCGATCAACTGGCTCGATACTATCGACCGTTCAAAGCCATTTCTCCTTATGACGCATTTTAAAGCATCTCATGAGCCGTTCGATTATCCCAAAAGGTACAAAGACCTTTACCAAGGCATTGACCTGCCCGAACCGGAAAACCTGTACGATTTCTCTGCTGCTACTACCGGCCGGACATTCATTGGCCAGCAGCTTGAAAATCTGGGCTGGCGTTACAAGCAGGCATCGGATGCGCCTGACAAGTGGTGGTGCAAGTATCCGGGAATGCCATTTTACACTACGGGCCTTGACAGCATCGCCGCCCGGAAAAAGATCTATCAGAAGTTCGTTAAAGATTTCTTAAGGTCAGGGGCAGGTATTGACGACAATATCGGCAAACTGCTTGACTATCTGGACAAGGCAGGCCTTGCCGAAAATACAGTAGTGATCTACACTGCCGATCAGGGATATTTCCTTGGCGAACACGGCTTTTTCGATAAGCGTCTGATCTATGAAGAGTCGCTGCGGATGCCCTTTGTGATACGGTATCCTAAAGAGATACCTGCCGGGAAACGGCTTGATGATATCATTCTGAATGTTGATTTTGCTCCTCTTTTTGCCGATTATGCAGGTGTAGAACCACCATCGTCCATGCAGGGCCGGAGCTTCAGGCAGAACCTTATGGGCAAAACACCTCCTGACTGGAGAAAAACGGCCTACTACCGTTATTGGCAGCACTACCCTATTCGCCCTGCTCATTTTGGAATACGAAACGACAGGTATAAGTTGATATTCTTTTATGGCCGCCCCCTTGATATGACCGATGTCTCAAAGGAAACTACAGAGCCGGCATGGGAGTTTTACGACCTGAAGAAAGATCCTCATGAAGATCACAATGCATATAACGACCCTGAATATGCTGATATCATAAAGCAGATGAAAAAGGAGCTGAATAGACAGCGTGCCCTGTATGGAGATACAGATGAGAATTATCCTGAGATGAAAGAGATATTTGAGAAATACTGGAACTGAGATCATGAAAAGAATTACGTTAAAAACATTAATGCTTTTATTGTTTGTATGTACAACTGCATCTGCACAGAAAGAAACTACCAAAGAGCTTCATTCCGATGGTGGCGGATGGGGCGTTAAGATTGTTCAGCCCAAAGGGGATAAAACAATCCTTCTTATCGGTAACTCAATATGCAACGGATATAAAAGATATGTAGCAAAAGAGCTTAAAGGATATCGTGTTGTTGCGTGGGTACACCCGTTCAACCTGAAAAGTGAGTACCTGTATGATGACCTAAGAAAGGTTTTGCAAAAAGAAAAATATGAAGCAATACATTTCAATATAGGACTGCACGGGTGGGAAAAAGGGACTATCCCCAAAGGCCGGTACCAGCCGCTTCTCCAGAATTTTGTTGATAGTATCAGGCATTACAGCCCAGGTTCGAAACTGATATGGGCATCGATAACCCCAATTACAAATAAAGAAAAACCATACCGGGCAAACGATGAACTGGATCCGATAATTGCCGACAGAAATACTATTGCATCTGTCGTGATGAAAAATAACGGCATTCCGGTGAACGACCTTTACACTCTTTGCCTGCTTAACATGGAACTGGCACGGGGCGATCGTTTTCACTGGACCCCTCCAATGTACAGAATGATGGGAATACAGACTGCATCAAAGATATTACAGGCAATAAACAAAAAGAGTGAAGAATAACCTGAATAAAAAAACATCACATTAGTAAGAATTGTGATGAATTCTTTATGAAGGTCAGGTGACTGCTCAGGAAAACGGGTTGAAAAAAATACAGGGAAAACATGATGACAATAATTACATGAACAGGATAGAAAAAGTTCGCTAGACCGGAATTGCATATGAACCACCCCGCCCTTGAATGCGAATGGCTACACAAATGACATGAAACAAGATTGAAGGGAACTCAGCATGTGTGAAGCAGCTCTATGCTACCAGACTTCACCCACGCCGGATGCTTTGAAAAACATTTTTCCAAAATTAAAACTTAAGTGTAAAACCAACCGACGGGCCGTTAAAATCATAATCAACGTACGTGTTTATTTTTTGTTTGGGGAAAACAGAATGGATAACAAATTTTTGATAATTGAGGCTTAATTTTAGCCATTTTGTTACACGTACCGGAAAAGTGATACTAAGGTCATGGATATAACCTCCAAATGACTCAGTATAAAGGGAAAAGAAACCAACATTACCTCCAACTGAGAGCCATTGTGTAAGTTTAAACATGGCAACAAGGCCAATATTAGGCAAGGGGAGAACAACTCCAAGATGATAATCATTGTGATCACTCTCCGTTCTAAAGCCTAAACTTAGAGGCATAACATAAAAGTTAAGATATGCACCAAGACAAGAGTCAGGATCTTTTAAGATCGATAAAATATATCCTGCACTGAACACATTGGTTTTAAAATAAGTTTGAAAATTTGTTCCTGCCGGGATCGTATCTCCTGCCCAATAGATATCTTTGTCAGTGTAACTGTTTTTACTCCTGTTCATTCCGTAATAGTTAACATACAGACCGCTCGTGGGAGTTATGCGATAAATTCCCGATCCGGAGAAAAAATAAGTATTGTTTGGTGATCCAAGGTTTTCTTCAAGACCGATTTCCACTTTAACAATACTTTCAGGGGGCGAGAATGTCACCTTTGTATCAAAATTGGCAAAAACGTATGCTCCGTGGATAAACAACCGGCTATGGCTTTCCTTAAGTTTAATCCTGCGCTGTTCTCTTTTCTTTTCATTCTGTTCTTTTTTTGAGTCTTGATTGGTAACAAGGATAATGTGTCAGACAGGCCGGTTGTGGAACCAACAGGAAAGGAAGTTATTTCATCTGTTTTCTGAGCATCGACAGAGACTAAACTTAAGAACATCAGAAAAATTACCAACAGATATGATGTGAAAATTTTCTTCATAAAAGGTTCAGGCTTAAACAACATTTGAAAATAACGAATTAATTCTGACAATGCAAAGTGACAGGAAAATAATTTCAGGCCCGGATTTATGGAAATATGATTTTTTATATCTTTATCCACTCCTAACTTAATCTTGAAAACCAATGAAACTGATTTTTCTTTTTGTAGCTGTTTTGTTTTTATCAGTAGTAAATGCACAAAATTACAAGTATCCTTTTCAGGATCCTTCCAAACCCGTAGAAGAACGTATAGATGATCTCATTGGCAGATTGACCCTTGAAGAGAAATCCAAACTGATGCTGTATAATAGTCCAGCTATAGATCGGCTGGGAATACCGGAATACAACTGGTGGAACGAGTGCCTGCACGGTATTGGCAGGGCAGGAAAGGCCACTGTTTTTCCACAGGCCATTGGGATGGCAGCATCTTTTGACGACAACCTGCTTCATGAAGTTGCCACTGCCATATCTGATGAGGCCAGGGCCAAGCACTATGCCGCTTTACGCAAAGGAAGCCGTGCACAGTACACGGGGCTTTCGTTCTGGACACCGAATATTAATATCTTTCGTGATCCGCGCTGGGGGAGGGGGCAGGAGACTTACGGAGAAGACCCGTATCTTACGGGACGTATGGGCTCTGCTTTTGTTAAAGGCCTTCAGGGTGACGACCCTAAGTTCCTGAAAGCATCTGCCTGTGCAAAACACTTTGTAGTCCATAGCGGCCCCGAAGAGTCACGGCACAGGTTCAATGCACTGCCTGATGAGACAGATTTCAGGGATACATATCTTCCGGCATTTAAAACGCTGGTTGACTCCGGCGTTGAATCGGTGATGTGTGCCTACAACCGTGTTTACGGCCAGCCGTGCTGCGGGAGCAAATACCTTCTTGATGACATTTTACGTAAAGAGTGGGGATTTAAAGGACATATAGTTTCCGATTGCTGGGCTCTGGATGATTTCTGGGCAAGGCATAAAGTAGTATCCAAAAAGGTTGATGCAGCCGTTATGGCAGCAAAAGCAGGTGTTGACCTTAATTGCGGTTACATATATAAATTTCTTCCCGAAGCTATACAAAAAGGTCTGTTGGATGAAAGTGTGGTTGATGAAGACCTGAAACATGTTTTGCGTACAAGGTTCCGCCTCGGGCTTTTGGACCCGGAAGAAAAAACGCCATGGTCAACTCTGCCGGAGAGCATTGTCGACGGTAAAGAACACCGGGAACTGGCTTATAAGATTGCATCGGAATCGATAATATTGCTGAAAAATGACGGAGTACTTCCTCTGAAAGATCCGAAAAACATTTTCGTCACAGGAGAATTGGCCACTGATGTCACTGTGCTTGTGGGGAACTACAACGGCTATTCCGGCAAGATGGTAACTATGCTCGAAGGCATTATCGACAGGGTCAGTCCCGGCACTGTAGTCGATTATTCCAAAGGCTATCTGCTTGGCAACGACTCATTGTTCAACGGATTCTGGCAGGCCGGCTCGGCTGATGTGACAATTGCAGGTGTTGGGTTGAACAGGCTTATGGAAGGAGAGAACGGTGATGCTATGCTGAACTCAAATGGCGGCGACCGCAAAAACATAGAACTACCTGCAAATCAGATAGAGTTCCTCAAAAAACTCAAGAAGTCAATATCCAAAAACAAAAACCACAAGCTGATAGTTGTTGTTTTCGGCGGTTCGGCCATAGGCCTTAAAGAAGTAGAGAAACTTGCCGATGCCATTTTGTTTGCATGGTATCCGGGCGAAGAGGGCGGCCATGCCATAGCCGACATCATTCTTGGAAAGACAAACCCATCGGGAAAATTGCCGGTAACATTTTACGAATCAACCAAAGATTTGCCCCCCTTTGAGGACTACAGCATGAAGGGCAGGACATACCGGTATTTCAAAGGAAAGCCATTGTATGAATTTGGTTATGGACTGAGTTATTCTGATTTTGACATAAAAGATGTTGAGATGCAGGACACTAAACTGCATCTCGGTGACAATATCAACATAAAGTTATCAGTGGTAAACAGCGGGGATTATGACGGTGATGAGGTAATACAGGTGTATGCCGTTGAGGAAGGAGCTCCTGAATCCGCCCCGCAAAAGTCACTCATCGATTTTAAAAGAATCAGGATAAAAAAGGGGGAATCTAAAGAAGTAACTTTCGAGATACCCCTTGAGAGATTGAAGTGCTGGGACGTTAAGAACAAAGAGTACCGCGTATTCCCCGGCAGATATTTTATCCAGGTTGGCAAAAGCTCTAAAGATGTTGCTGTACAGGAGGAGATAAGAGTGAAGTAACTGGTATGATTACAAGTTAAAAGCTATAAAAGAGGACATATCATTGTTGTAAACTCGGTTTACGTCGTAACTGTGCCAACAGACAATCCTTGTGAAACCCTGAGTAACAGAGACAAATAACGTATTGTTTTATGCATATTTTTGCTATGCAATATTTGTGACACACAGTCTTTCCCGGTTAAAGATAAACACAACACCCCTGTTAGGTTAATTATTAAAAAGTATATATCAAGAATTACAAAAGCAAGCAATCTCATTAATAGTAAATTTGATCTCGTAATTACACCTTTATCTAAGCATTTGTTTTGTATTGGATGTAGCCTGCATTTATAAGATATTAAATACATAAAAACCAGATATGAAAAAGAACATCAAACAATTTTTAATTGTCCTGTTTTGTATTCCAATATATGTTTCAGCACAAGAGATGCCTGTTTATAAAGATATAAACAAACCTACCGAGGAGCGCATTAACGATCTACTAAACCGGATGACCCTTGAAGAAAAAGTGGATATGATCGCAGGGGTCAGCAACAGCAGCACACCTGACACTTATGCAAAAACAGACGACCCGAATTCTATTTTGCGTGCATTGGACTTTCAATCCAAAACAAAACGCAACATACGTCTTGGTATCCCGGAATTGATCATGACAGACGGCCCACTTGGGCCAAACGGGAAAGGGGGGGCAACCAATTATTCTGCTGCGGTTAATTTTGCAGCGACATTTGATCCTGACTTAATTAAGAAAGTAGGACATTCCATGGGTGCCGAAACTCGCAACCTTGGATTTAATGTTCTGCTCGCACCCTGCATAAACATTGCCCGTTCGCCATTCAACGGCAGGTCGTTCGAATCTTTCGGCGAAGATCCTTACTTAACTTCACAAATGGCTGTAGCTTTTGTAAAAGGTGTACAGGAACAAAGGGTGGTGAGCTGTCCAAAACACTACGTGGCCAATAATCAGGAATGGAACCGGATGAGTGTTGATGTAAATGTTGACGAGCGGGCATTGCGTGAAATATATCTTCCGGCTTTTAAAGCTGCCGTACAAAAAGCTGATGCATGGTTTGTGATGTCAGCATACAATAAATTCCGTGGTGAATGGTGTGCCGAAAACAAATATCTTTTGAAAGATATACTTAAAAATGAATTCGGATTTTCCGGTGCAGTAATTTCCGATTGGGGTGGAACGCATAATACTTTGCCTGCCCTTTTAAACGGCCTGGACTTAGAGATGCCTGTACCCAAAGTTTTCAAAAAAAGTTTAGTGCTTGACGAAATAAAAAAAGGAACGGTACCGGTTTCTGTTATTGATGATAAAGTAAAAAGGCTATTACGTGTAATGTTTGAAGCCGGCTTGTTTGACGAATCGGTAGCAACTTATGGCGGACAGACTGACACAAAATATCGTAGAGATCTGGCCCTGGAAGTTGCAGAAAAAAGTATTGTTTTATTAAAAAACGAGAACAACCTGCTTCCAGTAGATCAGAAAAGCAAAACAAAAATTGCCGTTATCGGACCATATGGGAACCTGGCTCGCATGACAGGAAGCGGCAGTGCTGACAACGAAGGGCACTACGCCATTTCGATACTTGATGGGGTGAAAAACCTTTACGGCGAATGTGCCGATGTCCAATTCAAAAGAGGGATTGCCGAATCAAAATCGGAACTTTTGGTTATTCCGGATTCTTTGTTGCTAATGCCCAAAGAAAAAGGTTCAGAGCATGGTGTCTGGGCAGAATATTTTAATAATCGAGACCTTAAGGGCAAGCCGGTTCTAAGCAGGAAAGAACAACAAATCAACTTTGACTGGGGCTATGGAAGTCCCCGCGACGATAAGGGCGGCTCACCGGACCCAGATATTGTTAATATCGACGAATGGTCGGCCCGATGGACAGGCAGGTTGATCTCACCGGGTGAAGGATGGTACGACATTGGTTTAAAAGCTGATAACGGTGTCCGCATGTATCTTGACGGACAATTGGTAATTAATTCATGGACGGCACAGATTCCGGGACAATACAACATCACGCAATTTAAATTCAAAAAAGGTAAAGTATATGACCTTAAAGTAGAATTCTACGAAAACTGGGGTAGTTGCAGTAGTATCCTTGGAATGGAAGAGTTCAAACCTGGCCCCGTAACACAAGAAGCAATAGAGCTTGCAAAAAAATCAGATTTAATAATTATGGGCTTAGGTTCAAGCCTTAATGAGGAAGGCGAAGGAACAGACAAAGCAAGTCTTTCGTTGCCACGTGCACAAATAGAT
>JALVJU010000378.1 GCA_027034005.1 Marinilabiliaceae bacterium | reverse complement strand
CCACGATGCTCCATTTCGTTCAGTCCCGAGATGGTAATGCCGCGTGGGGTGGTCACCTTGTCGATCTCATCTTCAGGGTGGTTGCCTTTTTGAATTAGCAGATCGGCAGCACCTTTTACGGTTTGTGCAGCTATCTGTAAGGCAAGCTGCGATCCAAAACCGATCTCTACTCCACCCTGTGTTGCAGCCCGGATGAACCTGAGGGCATAGGCTATCCCACATGCAGCAAGCACTGTGGCCGACGACATAAGTTCTTCAGGGATGATAATTGCTTTGCCGAGTGAGCTGAAAAGGTCGACAATGTTGTTCTCCTGATCTTCAGTGGAGTTCAGTGATGAGATGCATGTCATCGATTCGCCTATTTCGATAGCAGTATTTGGCATTGCCCTGAATACCGGAAGTTTAATGCCGCACATCTCTTCGACTTTTTCGGATGACACTCCTGTTGCCACGGAAACTATTGTTTTGTTTTCCGACAGGCACGGCTTTATTTCATTTATCACCTCTTCCATCTGATATGGCTTCACGCCAAGGATGATGATGTCGGCATTTTTCGCGGCAACACAGTTGTCCTGAGTGACAACAACACCCATGTCCGACAATTCTTTCAGAAGTGATATTCTCCGGCGGGTAACAGTCATGTTCGAAGGCTTGACAACGCCTTCCGAGATAAGTCCTCTTGCAATGGCGGTTCCCAGGTTTCCGCCTCCGATGATCGCTATACGTTTCTCTTTCATAGAATAATTTTTGAGCCTTGAATTTAACCATGTTTCCGGTTAATTTCAGTGTTTGCCCAAAAATTACCGGAAACTTTAATTTTCGTTTTCTTCTGGGATCTTTATGTGTCCCCAGTTTTCGCCCGACTTTATGCGGTAGAGCTGCATCTCGCTTATGCCAAACTGCTTGGCTATCAGCTTGAGGCGCGTCTTCCTGTTCGGGTCCATTATTTTCTTTTTCAACCTGATAACCTGTGTGGCATTCAGCTTATGGCCCTGTACTGTCTTTCTGCCTTTCTGCTTTTCACGGGCTTCGAGTACCGTAGGGTTCTTTTGCTGATGCGCGAACATCTCATCTTTGTCCGCCCACTTCAGGTTTTCATAAAAGTTATTCTCCTTGTTATAGTCAAGGTGAATAACATATTTCTGATCTTCACTCTCTTTTGTCAGAAAATATTCAGCTACAAGTTTGTGCACGTAAAAGGTCTTTGACTTTCCGAACGGCCGAACCGGAAAGGTTTTGTAGCCTCTCAATGTTCCGCCCCGAACAATGGTACCGTTTTCCAGTTTGTCGGTGTAGCTGACTATTCGGCCATAATTCGATATGGCATATTTTTTTCTTAAAGCTCCTTCTTCAAATTTTAAGTCTTTCCACTCTTCGTTCCAAAATGATCTGATCATAGTTTAGCAAAATATCGTTTATGAACTGTTGGTAAGAGCACGCAGGCTGCCTACAAAACTATCGGATTGTTCCTTAGAAAGGGTCAGGGGGGGTAATAACCGCAAAGTATTAGTGCCGGATATGCCGGTAAAAATACATTTTTCCTTTAATAATTGAAATCTTATGGATGAAATTTTTTCATTAAATTCGATCCCAACCATTAACCCTTTGCCTCTCAGTTCTTTGTACGATATGTTTGCTTCTATGTTTTTTAATAAATATTTACCTGTTTCTTTTGTATTTCGGATAAGATCCTCCTCTTTCATCACTTCCAATACAGCTAACCCTGCTGCACATGCTAAGTAATTTCCGCCAAAGGTTGTCCCGAGCATCCCTTTTTCGGCTTTTATCTCCGGGGAGATGAGCACTCCTCCAATTGGAAATCCGTTACCCATTCCTTTGGCCATTGTAACCATGTCGGGCCTGATGCCGGAATACTGGAATGCGAAAAATTTTCCGCTTCTGCCATATCCGCTCTGGATCTCATCGAGGATCAGCAGGGTGCCGTATTTCTTGCAAACCTTTTTCAGAGACTTCAGGAAATCCTCACCGGGGATGTTCACTCCACCCACTCCCTGTATGCCTTCGATGATCACTGCGGCAACATCCTTTTTGCTCAAAGTCTGTTCAACGGCTTCGATGTCGTTGAAAGGAAGGAATTCTACGTGATGAAAACTGTTTACGGGTGCAACTATCTTTTTATTGTCGGTGGCAGCAACTGCTGCCGATGTACGGCCGTGAAAAGCTTTTTCGAAGGCAACTATCTTTTTGCGGCCGGTATGGAAGGATGCCACTTTGAAGGCATTCTCATTTGCTTCAGCGCCCGAATTGCACAGGAAAAGAGAATACTCGTCCATGCCGCTCAGTTCTCCCAGCTTGTCTGCCAGTTCCTTTTGAAGCGGATTGATGACGGAATTGGAGTAAAAACCAATTTTATTAAGTTGTGTCGATATTCTGTCGATGTAGTGAGGATGGCTGTGTCCGATGGAGATCACAGCATGTCCGCCGTAAAGGTCGAGATATTTGTTGCCCTTGTCATCCCAAAGGTAACATCCTTTTGCCTTTACAGGTACAATGTCGAAAAGTGAATATACATCGAATAATCCCACAGCTTGTTTTTGTTTTTAGTTAATCTTAAATCCGTAAGGAGTTAAAAAGAATGTGAGAAGGGTTAAGTTTAAAGGTTAATTTTAATGCATTGTTCAATTACTCCTTAAAATATTTTACCTCATTCCCACATTCCTGCACTCAATTTTTTAAAGATCGGATGTGATACCATGGCAGCCGTTGCTGCCACAGTATCCAAATTAACATTCTTCAGTAAACACCTAATATTAAACCAAAATTACAACAACCTTCGAGATCTTTAGAACGCCAAAGGTTTGAGATGAAGACCTGTTAATTCATCCAATCCAAATATCAGATTCATATTTTGAACAGCCTGACCCGATGCTCCTTTGAGCAGATTGTCGATCATGCTGATGATATGTATTTTCTTGCCGTATTTTTTCACATAAAGCACCGCCTTGTTCGTGTTGACTACCATTTTCAGGTCCGGATTCTTTTTTGCCACATGGGTAAAAGGATGTGTTGAATAGTATGTGCTAAACAATTTAGTTACATCTTCTTCTAACATGTCTAGATCCATGTAAACAGATGCCATTATCCCTCTCGGGAAATCTCCCCTGATGGGGACAAAGTTCACATCCTCTTCAAAATCCGGCTGAAGTTGAACGAGTGTTTCTCCTATCTCACCAAGGTGCTGGTGAGAGAATGCCTTGTAAACAGACATGTTCCCGCTTCTCCAGCTGAAATGTGTCGTCTGGCTTGGTGACTGCCCTGCTCCTGTCGATCCGGTCACGGCATGGATGTGCACTTCGCTAAGCAGTTTTGCATCTGCAATGGGCAGAAGTGCAAGTTGGATGGCGGTGGCAAAACATCCCGGATTTGCTATGCGGTCTGCTTTCGCGATCTTTTCACGCTGTAGCTCTGGCAATCCGTAAACAAAGCCGTCCGCATCTTTCTTCAGCCTGAAGTCATTGCTCAGGTCAATGATCTTGCCTTTGTATGAACCCGGCAGGTTCTCGACAAACGACTTTGACCTGCCGTGGCCCATGCAGAGAAAGAGCACATCGGCATCGTGCAGGTCTGGCTTTTCTTCGAACACCAAGTCCGTTTCGCCGATAAGGTCTGAATGTACATCCGTAACGAAATTGCCTGTATTGCTTGTGCTTTGCACAAATGCGATTTCCGCCTCAGGATGGTTTATCAGAATCCTTATCAGTTCACCGGCCGTGTAACCGGCTCCCCCTATGATGCCTGCCTTTATCATGCTCTTCTGAACCTTTTTTACTTAATAAAATTCAGTTTCCCTTTGTTAACGGTATTGTAGATTTTCAGTGAGTTCGATACGATCTTTGTAAA
>JALVJU010000377.1 GCA_027034005.1 Marinilabiliaceae bacterium | reverse complement strand
GCATTTAGTATCGATTCCCGCATGTTTCGTATCACACCGGGCAGTCTGTCGGAGCCGATATGGGGATGGGTATCTATCAGGATATCATCCTGTGCACCGTGAAAATGGAATACCTCTACCACTTTTCGAAAATCTCCCCGTTTGGTGCTGCGTGTGTAAAGCTTACCATCAGAGAATGCGCCGGCTCCGCCTTCACCAAAAGCATAGTTTGATTCGGGGTCAAGCCCCATGTTACGGTTGAGGGCGGCAAGGTCACGCTTTCTGCCACTCACATCCTTGCCGCGTTCAAGCACTATTGGTTTAAGCCCCAGTTCTACCAGCCGGAGTGCTGCGAAAAGTCCTCCCGGTCCGGCTCCAACAACGATAACCTCCCCGGCATTTGATACATCGGGATACTCAAGTTTGTATTTTCTGAAATCCGGTGCCTCCTCGTTTACATATACATCAACGTGGAGCTGTATCTTCACAGGGTGCCGCCTGGCATCTATCGAGCGCTTTACTAAATGTATCGCCGATATCTCCTCAGGGGAGATATTCAGCGTTTCGGAAACAGCCTCTTTTATGCTTGTGTTTTCAGATGCTTCACGCGGTGACAGCCGTAGTTGTAACTCTTTTTTCACTTAAATATGATTTGCAGGGGCCGTGGGGCCTTGAATACATAATGATATGTGTGCTCTTTGCGATGGTGCAAAGTTACTCAAAATAAAATGTGAGTGAAAATACCCTTGATTTTAAGGCATCCAACGCTTCCGTGTAGATCTCGTCACCGGGTTCTCCGGTTCCCTCCGGGTTGAGCATATTGGCAAATCCTATGGAGGCTTTAAGCTCAACAGACAAACGGAAATAGGTCATGTAAAAATCAAACCCTGCACCGGCTTCGGCATAAAAATCAAGAGAACGGAGGAATAGATGGTCCTGTTTGTTTTTTGCCAGGTCGTATCTTGTGTTCACCCCGGCAGTGATGAACGGTTTGGCATTCTGCATACGTTTACCGCTGAACTTAACTACAAGAGGGAACTCAAGAAAAGTAGACTTTACTTTCAGGGGAGAATTTTCCTCATAAAGTATACTGTCATTAATGACCTGATAATAGTACAGGTCCCGCTGGCCAAAACTTATACCGGGAAGGAACCTTAAATTGAAATGCCTGTTAAGCCGTAAACTTGATACAATACCTATGTTAAGGCCCGGTTTTAGTTTGAGGACATCCACATAGTAGGTTTTTCCGTCTGATGTTGGGACGCCGGAGTTATAAGTCCTGAAATCAAGAGTGTTGAACCCTATAAGAAATCCGAAATGAAGCCTTTTTTCATCAAAAGCAGGCAGGTTAGGTGCTTTTTTCTTGTCTTTCTGGGCAAAGACAGGAGCTGCCGTCAGCAAAATGAACAGTATGAAAATAGCTTTTTTCAATTATGATCTGTTTCCGGTTTTACGTTTTTATTAAAACTTATTACTTCTGTTTTTATTGTGTTATTCCGCCTGTTTGAACGGCATCATTTTTTAGCCAGGTAAATAGTGGCGATGCCCAAAGTCTGCTTCTCTCTTTTTAAGGGTTTCATTCCTGCTTTCTTCAGTTCGGCATCGAATGCTTCACCATCGGGGAAGTTCAGTACCGATTCAGGCAGATACTCATAGGCTGCTTTATCTTTAGAGATAACACCACCGAAAAAAGGAAGCATATGCTTGAAATAAAAAAAATATAGCTGCTTGAACGGGAAGGCAGAGGGGCGAGAGAATTCCAGTATCACCATTTTACCTCCCGGTTTCAACACCCTTGCCATTTCGGTAAGGCCTTTGTCGAGGTTTTCATAGTTCCTGACCCCGAAAGCCACGGTTACGGCATCAAAAGTGTTATCTTCAAACGGCAGGCTCTCCGAATCACCTTCTTTTACTTTAATAAATGTCTCAAGTCCTTTCTCATAAATCTTCTTTTCGGCAACTTTGAGCATCTGTGTTGAAATGTCCACTCCCGTAACATTTGCTCCCAGTCGCTTGTGTGCCATGATGGCGAGATCACCGGTACCGGTTGCAACATCAAGTATGTGTGGTGATTTGAGATCTTTCAGCAGGTCTATGGCTTTTTTCCGCCACTTCTTGTCAATGCCCATCGACAGAAAATGATTAAGAAAGTCATACTTTCCTGCGATGTTGTTAAACATGTTGGCAACCTGCTGCTTTTTTGATGATGTCTCTTCTTTGTATGGTTTTACCGACATTTCTGTTGTTTTGTTGTTTGTTTACGAAAGTTAGGTTTTACAAAAAAAAGGAATAATTACTGATTTATGAGCATTTTAGTTTATCTATTTTCAAATTAGGAGTAATTTTATGCAATAATATTAAAAAGTAAAAGAATGAGGAGTCTTATTTCCTTTATAGTTGTTCTTGTTTTGTTGAGCTGTTCCGGTAATGCACAGCCAAAGAAAGTTGTAATTAACGGTGATGCTCAAATGGACGTTTACCTGCCGTTACTGAAAGATAAAAAGGTGGGAATGGTGGTGAATCAAACTGCGGTTGTTGCCGGTGTTCATATTGTTGACACTCTTTTGTCGAGAGGAGTGAACATTGTGAAGATATTTGCACCTGAACACGGATTCCGGGGAAATGCCGATGCCGGTGCTACCGTGACTGACGGGAAAGATAAGAAAACAGGAATAGATATTGTGTCGCTTTACGGTAAACATAAAAAGCCTACAAAAGAGATGCTCGACAGTCTGGATATCATTGTTTTTGATATTCAGGATGTGGGAGCAAGATTTTATACCTATATCTCTACAATGCATTATGTCATGGAGGCCTGTGCCGAAAATGGCGTTAAGTTTATCGTTTTTGACAGGCCGAATCCTAACGGGGATTATTTCGACGGCCCTGTTCTGCAAAAGGAGTTCCGTTCGTTTGTCGGGATGGATCCCATACCTGTTGTGCACGGATTGACGGTGGGAGAGCTGGCGTACATGATAAACGGAGAGGGATGGCTGAAGGATGGTGCTAAATGCCAGTTGCGTGTTTTCCCTGTTCTGAATTACAGGCATTCGGACAGGATACATGTTGGGATAAAGCCTTCGCCAAATCTTCCCAATGACCTTGCTATCCGACTCTATCCATCGTTGTGTTTTTTTGAAGCAACCGATGTCAGCATTGGCCGGGGAACGGAATTCCCTTTTCAGGTGATCGGCTATCCTGACAGCACATTCGGAGACTTTGTCTTTACTCCGCATGCTATAAAAGGGATGGCAATGAACCCTCCTCAGAAAGACAAAAAGTGCTATGGGGTAGACCTGAGGGAAACGGCAGGGAGCGACAACAGATTTACCTTGAAATATCTTCTCATGTTCCGGAATAAATTTCCCAAGGGCACAGAGATGATCACCAGGGAGCGGTGGTTCAATCTGCTTGCCGGTAACAGTACTCTCCTTGAAGATATAAAAAAAGGTTTGTCGGAAAATGAGATACGCAGTCACTGGAAGGATGAACTTGATGAATACGGAAAGATAAGGAAAAGGTACCTGATATATCCCGAATAGGGCTGTGAAATGGTATGCCAACTTTTGATTGTTTTGTTTTTGCGGAAAAGAAAAATAGGTATATATTTGCACCGCATTTGTGAGAATGCATAGCGGGTCAGGCGTGATCCGGCAAGAAAACAGAATTGCGAAAATAGCTCAGTTGGTAGAGCACGACCTTGCCAAGGTCGGGGTCGCGGGTTCGAGTCCCGTTTTTCGCTCATAAAAAAAGTGCGAAAAGTTTTTTCGCTCACAAGGCGCCCGAGTGGTGGAATTGGTAGACACGCAGGACTTAAAATCCTGTGGCCATTGTGGCCGTGCGGGTTCAAGTCCCGCCTCGGGTACTCAAAGCCCCTGAAAGC
>JALVJU010000376.1 GCA_027034005.1 Marinilabiliaceae bacterium | reverse complement strand
GACTGAATTCTTTCTCACAAAGATAATAGTTTTAAGGTAATCCCTGATAAAAGATACACATGGCATCCGATGCAGTTGATAACTTTTATTTTTGCCTTTGCCCGCACTTTTCCTTACTTTGCATAAAACCTCAAGTCATGGGCAGAGAGAGAAAGCCGCACATAGCGTTATACGGCCGAAGGAACAACGGGAAGAGTACACTGATAAACAAACTTACAGGGCAGGATATTGCCATCGTTTCCGATTTTGCCGGCACAACGACCGATCCTGTAAAAAAATCGTATGAGATAACCGGATTCGGCCCGGTGATACTTATCGATACTGCAGGGATAGATGATATTGGTGAACTTGGGAATAAAAGGGTAGCCAAGACCCTGGAAACCATCAAAAGTGTTGATCTGGCCATTCTGGTAATTGCAGGAAACAAGTTCGGCAGGGAAGAGGAAGAGCTTATCGGTAAATTCGAAAAGTATGATACGCCATTTATCATCATTCACAACAAAGAAGATGAAGATCCCATTTCCGATGAACTTTTTGCAAAGCTAAAAGAGGTATCCGGTGCTGAGGCGGTAATCAGATTTGACAAAGACCATGGAGACATCGACAACCTGATTTCCGAGATAAAAAAGGCCATCCCGGAATCTGCCTACACAACCCCGTCGCTGCTTGGCGATCTTGTCTCGTATGGCGACACTGTCTTGCTCATCACCCCCATCGACATTGAAGCGCCTGAAGGAAGGATGATTCTGCCCCAGGTGCAAACCATCCGTGATGTGCTTGACAACGATGCAGTATGCATTGTCCTGAAAGAGCGCGAGGTGGATGCTTTTCTTCGTAAAACGGGAATCAAACCTGCTCTTGCTGTTACCGACAGCCAGATATTCCTGAAGGCAGACGCATCGATACCAAAAGATATCCCACTGACAAGTTTCAGCATCCTTCTTGCGCATTTTAAAGGCGATTTTGAAAGTTACCTGAAAGGAACACCGCAGATCGATAAACTGAAGGACGGCGACCGTGTGCTTTTGCTGGAGTCATGTACCCATCATATTTCATGCGACGATATCGGAAGGACAAAGATTCCACGCTGGCTATCAAACTACACGGGTAAAAAACTGAAATTTGATGTAGTTGCCGGGCTGGATAAGATAAAACGCGACATCACCGATTATTCCCTGGTGATACAGTGCGGTGGGTGCATGATAACAAGGAAGCAGTTGATAAATCGGCTAAAGTCGGCAAGGGACACTGATGTGCCAATAACAAACTATGGAATGGCTATTGCCTATGTGCACGGCATCTATCACAGGGCTGTGGCACCATTCACAAAAACAGACAAAGAAGATTTAACAAGCTATTTGTAAAAAATATTTTGAAGAAATCCGATAAAAATAACTTCTATCATATGTTCGTCGATTAACTAATTACGAAAACAAACAAAATAGAATATTCTTTAAACACTCAAATAAAATCACATACATTTAATATCTTATTTCTAATACCACAAACAGCCATAAGTTACAAATCATTATATTCGTGCATTCGTTGCAAAAAATCACGACCTTAGAAAAATAAAAAATCATGAAAAAATTAATCATTGACCCAACAGGGGGATTTGCAGGAGATATGTTCGCCGCAGCACTGATATCGGCAGGAGCTGATGATAAAGAGATGATCCGGGCAATGGAGCTGGCTGCTTCTAAGATCGGCAAAGCAACCATCAAAACAGAAAAAACAATAGATAGAGCCACGAGGTTAAACATCGAGATAACGCACGATCAGGATCACTTGCCGGGGCATGATGCAAAGCATTTCATCATGCAAATACTCCGGGAATTGAACATTAAAGAGGAGTACATGTATTTCGGAATGTTAGCCCTGCAAAACCTCATTGATGCAGAGATCGAAGCACATAAGGAGCACACTTTTCTTACCGATCATCACCACCATACACATGAACATGGCCATCATCATCATTATCACGACCACCGCGGCCATCATCACCATCATCATGACCATGATATGCCTGAAGCTTTTCTGCATGAAGCACAGGATATTCTTATCGATATCACCGGAGCTGTTTACGGTATTCAGTTGCTCGATGCAGAACCAAAAGCAATACTGACAGCACCTGTAAGCTACGGGGGCGGAATGATAACTTTTTCACACGGCACATTGAAAGTCCCTGCCCAGGCAACACAGAACATGATCGATAAATTCGGGCTGCCTGTAAAAGATGGGCCGGTAGAAGTTGAACTGTTCACTCCCACAGGTGCTGCAATCCTTACTGCATTAAGTCCGGTTATGACAAATGAAAAGCTGAATGATAGCAGTTTAATAAAAGGTACTTCAAGAGGAACTAAAGATTTGGATATCCCTCCGTTAAAAGTGTATCTAAAAGAATAGATTTTCAGTGTTCTAAAAGACATCAAAGGGATGAAAGATATTAGAATCTTAAATGATGACAACATCCTGATTCAGAACAAGAATAAACCAATCAGTTAAACAGATAATGGAAAAGATACTTATCATAATTAACGATGCTCCGTACGGAACTGAGAAAGCATACAATGCGCTGCGTATGGCAATGACCCTGCAAAGCGAACACGGGGACAATGTAGAAGTTAAGGTATTCCTGCTGGCAGATGCCGTATTCTGCGGGTTGCCAAACCAAACAACAGCCAATGGGTATTACAACATCGAGAGAATGCTCAGGTCGGTGATCAGCAAAGGCGGTGAAGTTAAGAGTTGTGGTGGCTGTTCAATTGCAAGGGGCATTGATAAGCTGCAGTTCATCGACGGAGTAAAACTCAGCAACATGAAAGAGTTTGCACAATGGACCGTAGAGTGCGATAAAGTACTGACCTTTTAAGTTATAACTACCCTTACCTGTTGCTTAAAATCAAGATGCAATGACATTAAAAGAGTTCCTTTCAAGATATGATCATCCCGGTGCCGTCATCCTTCTGGAAGGTAAGAGAGAGGCGAAGGAAGATGACAAGGAGAAACTTGTAGCCCCTGGAAGGATACTGGCAGAAAGAAGTTCCAGGATATTGTTCAGAAGTGGCAATGCTTCCGGTGCCGATGAGTACTTTTCAAAAGGGGTAGCTTCTGTCAACAAAGAGCGCCTGCATGTCATCACTCCATACTCAGGACACAGAAACAAAAGCAGTGTAGCCGGGCACACTGTTTCCATCGATGATATCGACTTAGTTGAAGAACCTGAGGTAGTAACTTTATCGCTGAGGGACAAAAAGACGGAGAAGCTTGTGAAAAAATACGTTTCAGGCACCAAAAAACGCCTGACGAAAAAAGTTGCTTACATACTTCGCGATACGGTGAAGGTAACGGGAACAAAAACCATTGCTCCTGCTTCTGCAGGCATTTTTTATGATGATCTTGAAAATCCTGCAAGCGGAGGAACGGGCCACACCATGGATATTTGTGGCCATTTCAACATTCCTGTTCTGGACCAGACAGTCTGGTTTGAGTGGCTTTAGCTTTTTCGGGAATTTAACAACCCCATTATCTTTGATATAAAAGTTTTGCCTGCATCGGCATTTCCCACGTCAATGATTTCAGGCAGCAGTATGTTAAAAGCCTTTGTTACTTCATCTACAAAACGCCTCCGTACCGACAGGACAAGAATGATGTTTCTATCCATCAACAGCCGTTCTATATCTTCCTTCCAGCCCTCACCACGGGTTTCCAGCTTGCCCACCTCATCAATTATCACCACATTTTTGTTTTTCAAATAATCTTCCGACAGCAATTCTTTTCCTCGTTCTATCGCGCCCGGAATGATCTCCCACCTGCCAATTCCTGCATTATCTTTTCCGGTTTTCAATTTAAGATATGGAAA
>JALVJU010000375.1 GCA_027034005.1 Marinilabiliaceae bacterium | reverse complement strand
CAATGGTCTCCTTTGTTATCTCATTCTCTGTTTTATTTAATTCTGCATTTGCCAGGTCCAGTTCTGCCGTGGCAAATTTCTTACCTGCACGGATCTTGCCTCCCATGTAAATCGGCTGTGTTGCAATGACAATAAGGTTAGGATAGTTTTGCTGATCAACAACAATGTTATATGCGGGCAGTTTTTCTAGACTATTAACTATTTTATTGTAGATAGCCTCTTGCGTTTCGTCCGATAGACCAAGTTCTTTTGCGATAACAGCTCCATATTTACCAGCCACATCATCTATGGATTCTTTTACAGTGCTCATGTTCACCTCAGGATTTTTGCTGAAATAGCTGTATCCGCCAATAACATCGATCGATGGGAGGAAATTCCCTGTTGAAGCTTTGTTTAGCATTTGCTTTTCCAAAACGGCCTGCTGGTACTGTCTTATCTTACTGTTGTTCTTCATGGCGCTGTCAACAGCAGCAGACAAGGTAATGGAAAGTTTATCCTGGGAAAAAGAGTTAAAGGCCGGCTTTAGAAAGAAAAGCAGGACTACAAGAGCCGGCAGGTATCTTTTGATCATTTGGGTTTAGTATTAAAATACAGGAATAAAATCTCCGTTTATTCCGCTAAATCAGAAATAAAACAAACTTATGCGGTAATTGTTTAACCTTAATTCCGCATGAGTTTTTCTGCTGCAATCTCCAAAGTTATATCATTATTGAAAATGCTCGTTTGAAGCTTCTCACCGTAGCTAAGGCTACGCCTGCGATGCTTCTTCTCTGCGCCTGCCTGGCTGCGCAGGCAGACAGGCCCGCCTGACCGCGACAGTCGGGCAGGCTTTCCAATACTGTCACACCTTTGAATCTTTCGCGACGAAACACCCTTGCTGATTTAAGGTTTAATTCGGCAAAGCAGGGGCAAAGATTCTTATGAGTATCACTGCCAGGACAAGAAATACTGTTATTGTATATCTTGAGGTTAAGGAACTTAAAGAAGGAAAGTGGCTAAAATAGATATATACCCAGGCAAGAAGAGTGAACATGATGACAAGTGGTATCTCAAAAATGTTGGTCATGCTCATGGAACCGATTCCTGCTGCCGTAAATATCAGCCATGTGACTGAAGGAATGAAGGTCAGGACAAAATCTATCTTTTTAAAAACTTTCTTATTCAGGGCAAGTACCCAGGTCGGAATATGGATTAAAAGTGTGGCAATTATCGTTATGATTATCAGTTGTGCAAGGTAATGGTCCATTTGTGTCTATGTTTGGTTCAATCAAATTTAGTGTTTTTTATTAATGGCAGGATAAATTTTTAGGTATAAAAAAAGAAAGAACCGGCAATGTCTGTCGGTTCTTTCTTTTTTAAGATTACTTCTGTTCCTTATTTCAGCTTATCGCTATTTGCCTTGATGAAGCCCAAAACAAACACATTGGGTGCATTCCAGTTTATGGCATTTTCATTTGAAGCATAACTTGGCTGTTCATCCACATAACTTTTGGCCGGAAGGTCGCTTGCGTATTCAACTCCGAATTTGGTCTTTTTGATGTTGTCCTGCTGTGCTGCGTTCGGGCCGCCTGCGATAAGCCCCGGCAACGGTTCGGCAATGCCATCGGCACCTGAGATGCGGTTGTGGATGTGCATCACACGTTTGCTGCCAAAACCTGTCATGAACGAGTATCCGGTGGCATTCTTTCCGTAGATGTAATCCATGGTTTCCATCACTCCGGCAAGGTATTTTTTATCACCGGTCAGTTTGTAGGCATAGCCAAGAATCATGGCAGAATTCTGCACATCGCTGTTCGATCCCCACTGGAAATCATCAACGGCAATGCGGTATGGTATTTTATTGATCTTGTTCAACAGATCGTCAGCAGTGGCGACAAGTTGTTTTTTAATTTTTCCTTTTACAGGAGAGAGTTTCTCATCCTCGCCGGCAAGAAGTATCGAAAAGCTGCCAATGTTACCAAGGAATTTTCTCCATGTTTCGCCTACCTCCATCTTCATGTACGGCTCATGGCTGTTCAGATAATCCAGGTACTGTTTTTTGCCGGTAGCCAAATAAAGTTCGGATGCAGCCCACCAGAATTCCTGTGAGAAATCTTTATCCCCATACTCGCCGGTGGAGATGTCTTTGGGATTTTTGTAAACAACATCAGGGTTCTTTTCTGCCCATGCCCAGGCCTTTTCCGCTGCCGTGATGCAACGGTCTGCAAAATCTTTATCGGCCTTTTTGTAAAGGCGTGACGCCTGAGCTGTCATGGCAGCAAAGTTTAGGGTAGGGGCGGTCGCTTTGCCTACGACCCACCGTTTCATTTTGTCCTTGTCGGGCATGATGAAGCCGCAAAATTTCTTGGAGGTGAGTTTCATCGCCGAAGCCCCGTCGGGTGCCTGCATGGTGAGTACCCAGTCGAGCTCATATTTAATCTCATCCAGAAGGTCAGATATGCCGTTGCCGCTTTCGGGGATGTTGGTGAAACCATCACCTGCAACATCAGGGTACATCTCGTAAAGGTTTAGCATTGTGCCGACCGTGACGCCTCCGTTGACAACATATTTGTTGTAATCGCCTGCATCGTACCAACCTTTGGGGGAAGATATGTGGCCGGTGCCGCGTTTTGCCGATGGATGAAGATAACAGAGCGTATCGGGATGTCCCCCCTTGCGGTGATAGATGCCTGCATATTTTTCATCGATATCCATTGATGTCCTGATGAGATAGTAACTTTTCAGGGAGGCCCTAAAAGCATCATCGTAAAGATCGTTTTTAATTTCAAAAGGGTAAGAGTCTGCCTTTGCATCATCAACGGTAAGAATGTACTTGCCCGGCTTTTTGAAAGATGAGAAATCAGCTATCTTGACATTTTCGCCCGATTTGTCCCAGAAACCGGCATCCTGCAGTTTTCCTTCAAAAACCTCCTTACCGTCAACGGTCTTTATCTCGAATTCATCTTCGTTCGATTCCACCACCACAGCTTTTTTTACCGACCCGGGATAGTATCCGATCTGGTTGATCCTTATTTCTGCTGTTTTTGGTTTTTCCTTGCAGCTTGCAAATATTGTAACTGCAAGTACCAGGAGAGTGCTTAAAAATGAGTGTTTCATACGATTTGTTTTAACCACGAACCTGCCTGACGTCAGGCAGGTTTCACGAATTAACGCGAATTAATTTTTATTTCAATTCTCTAAACCGCTTTTACGGTATTTATGGTTCCTGTCTAACTGAATATCCAGATAAAAGTGCTTAAAATTAGTTTTATATGCCTTTTTGATATTTTGTAGTCATCGGATGAGCTGAAGTCATCCGATGACATCTATTAAAATCTTTTTCCGCTGTTGCGGGAAAGAAGGGGATTTTATCCCATTGTTACTATCACTTCGTGTGTTCCGTTGTCGTTGAACACAGGAAGCAGGTTGCCGTCGATCTCCTTGCCGTCAACGGTGATCTTTGCCACGCCTTTTGAAACGTGGTCAGGGTTCTCCACTTTAATGTTGTAAGTAGAGTTCCTGAACTTACGTTCAACAGAGTAGCCGTCCCATTCGGCAGGGATACACGGATCTACGGCAAGGCCGTTCAGTTCGGGCCTGATGCCGAGGATGTACTGCGTGATGGTGTAAAAGTTCCATGCGGCAGTGCCGGTCAGCCATGAGTTCTTTGCCTCACCCGGCTTGTATGCATCTTTCCCTGCTATCATCTGCGCGTAAACATACGGCTCTGTCCTGTGCAGGTCGCTTATCTCCTCAAGGTAAGCCGGAGCTATCTTCTTGTAGTAATCGAATGCCTGGTCACCGCGGCCGATAACTGTTTCGCCGATGATGATCCACGGGTTGTTGTGGCAGAAGATGCCTCCATTCTCCTTGTATCCCGGAGGATATGTCGATATCT
>JALVJU010000374.1 GCA_027034005.1 Marinilabiliaceae bacterium | reverse complement strand
CTGATAAAACTTTCTATCAACTCATTGAATGCAAATTCGAAAGTTAATTTACCCGAACTGAGCAGTTTGTCTTCATGCAGTATGGCAACTTTATTTTTCAGGTCACTCTTCAATGTTTCTATATCAAGTTCTTCTTTGTAAATACCCTGTTCCTGGCCTCTCTTAAGATTATCAATTATGTTTTCAATAAGGAAACTTATTTTGTTCTCCAGATGTTCATAGTAGAGATCAGGGTAATGTTTTTTCAGGTGATATGAAATTGAAGGATTGACATCGTGGAATCTTTTATAAACCTCCTGCCCAACAATTATAAGAATATCAATGGCATTCTTATCCTCAAAATGATATTCATCAAAAATGGCTGCGAGTTCTATTAATTCATAAGCAAACACCTTTCTTACCAGGTCCCTTGGCGTTGGAGCTATTTCAAGCAAACGTCCTACCGGAACGCCAGTGGCCTCTGCTATGCTGAAAGCATCTATCTTGCCAATACCTGTGTCGTATAAATAATCACGAACCGACTTTATTATGCTATTTTCATCTTTTGTCATGATTATCCTTAATTAAAAACGAACTACTGCATTACAACTTCAAAAATACTACTTATTTTGATATGAATATAAACATATGCTACCTTATATCCACAAGTTATTTAATTTTTCTTATCAAATCACTTGCGGATTAAGGTAAACCCCGCCTAACTGCGCAGTTCTACCTGGATACACAGTTGGACAGGCGGGCAGGTCTACCTGGCTACGCAGCTAGACAGGCATGCCCGATTTAGAAAATCACGGATTACAGTGAGTGTAACGAAACTGTAACCGATTTATTTTCTTACATCGATCCTCAAAAAAATGTTTTATTGAGGATCTTGGGTGGCACATAAAAACCCATACGCATAAATTATTTTTTAGTGTATATTTGCAAAAAAATTATCCATGTTACAGATACAAAACAATTTTCCTCTAAAAGACCTTAACACCTTCCACTTCGACGTATATGCTTCTTCATACATCAAAACCAACAGTACTGAAGACCTAAGAACATGGATTACAGAAACGAAACCTGACATTAACCGCCTGTTGGTACTTGGTGGCGGAAGCAATATCCTTTTCACAAAAGATTATCCAGGTATCATATTCCATCCCTCCTTCGACGACATAACCATTCTTGAAAAGAAGAACGATGAAGTACTTATTGAAGCCGGGGCAGGAAAAACCTGGGATGAATTTGTAGAATATTGTGTTGAAAATTCACACTACGGAGTAGAAAACCTGTCGTTAATTCCTGGAACTGTTGGTGCAGCACCGGTGCAAAATATTGGTGCATACGGCAGTGAAGCAAAAGATGTGATATCGAAAGTAAACGGGATATTCCTCGATACAGGAAAGGAGTTTTCCCTTGAAAACAGAGAGTGCAACTTCGGATACAGGAACAGCATTTTCAAAAACGAACTAAAAAACAGGATACTTATCACATCAGTAGTGTTCAGGTTATCCACAAAAGAGAACTACAACCTGAAATACGGCCATCTTGAGGAAAGGGTAAAGGAGTTTGGTGACATAAATCTTCGGAACGTCAGACAAGCGGTCACCGCCATTCGCAGCGCCAAGCTACCCGACCCGGACAAGACAGGCAATGCCGGAAGTTTTTTTAAGAACCCTGAGATACCGGCCTCTTTGTTCAGGGATCTGCAAACGAAATACCCCGACATGCCGGGCTACGACCTGAATAACGGCACATTCAAAGTGCCTGCCGGATGGCTGATAGACAAAGCCGGCTGGAAAGGCAAAACAGTGGGCAATGCCGGTGTTCACCGCGATCAGTCCCTGGTGCTGACAAATACCGGTAATGCCACGGGCAGGGATATCCTTTCTCTTGCTGCCAGCATTGAAAATGACATAAAAAACAAATTCGGCATAACACTTGAAAAAGAGGTCATCGTTATCTGACAGAACCCAACATATTAATAATCAACACAA
The DNA here is from genome assembly GCA_027034005.1 of Marinilabiliaceae bacterium. Taxonomy (GTDB): domain Bacteria; phylum Bacteroidota; class Bacteroidia; order Bacteroidales; family Marinilabiliaceae; genus JAADEM01. Next base: position 1,906 of record JALVJU010000374.1, on the reverse strand, counting down.
AATACTCCATCAAATATTTTTTGATTTTCTCAGCGGAATTTTCAACATCTGTTATATCTTTACCGGTTTCAAAACATGGGAACAACAAGCTGAGAACAACCAATGGAAAAATTAATTATCATTATCACACACAAGAATAAACTGGGCAATGTGCTTATCCCCTACATTGCATCAACCGATAATTCACCCTCCATAGCCTTAATTGAGAAAGCTGTTCCCGCTCTGTACAACGATCCGGAATACACCTTCAGTGACAAAGAAAGAAGCGTGATCGATATACTTTATAACATTAATGAAAAAACAATATTCAAAATATTCTCAAAAGAGAAGAGTCTCAAGCTATTTTACGATAAGCTTAAGAATGATTTTTCCCAGACCCACATCAGGCCTTACATCGAAAAACATCTGAACAAAGCACTTGAACTGTTATCCGGAACAGATATCCCGTTTTATTATAAAGACAATAAATACAGCCAGATCTACGAAACAGATCTTTTAAACTTTCATCGCAAACCGGCAGATGCCCTTTTTCAATTCGACCTGAAAGAGAATGAACTTACATACACCCTTAAAATATTTGCAGATAACAAAAAAATTCTACTGAAAGAACAGGACATAATTGAACTTACAATCAATCCTGCATCAATGCTTATCAACAACAATCTTTATTGGTTCAAAAATATCGATGTAAAGAAATTCAGGCCTTTCAAAGAAAAGAGCTACATAAGCATCCCTGAAAGAAGCATTGACGTTTATATGGGGTCTTTTGTAAAGAACAATATTCAAGTCCACAAAGTGGAGGCAACGGGATTTAAGATCATTGAAGATGAGGCACGCCCGGAGGCATACCTGTACATTGAAAACAGCCTTGCACAAACACCCATACTACTTTTGAAATTTAAGTACAAAGACCGCCTCTTCCTTTCAGGCACAAAATCGCAGGTGTTTGTATCGATGGAAAAAATAAATGGCGAATATGTGTTTACAAAAATCAAAAGGGACAAAGTGTGGGAATCGTCAATAAAAGAGTTCCTCACAAAGGATTTGAGGCTCAAGGAAGAAAATCCATCACAATATGTTCCTGTAAATAAGAACAAAGATATTGACAGCTACCAATTATATTCCATCATAACTTGGATAAATGACAATTCGGGCCATCTCCGAAAGAGGAACATTAAAATTATCCAGAACAACAAAGAAAAAATTTATTACACGGGAAGTTATAAATTGACATTCAGCATCGACGAAAAGGAAGACTGGTTCGACATATATGCAATAATTGAGATCGAAGGCAACACTATCCCTTTTTACAAATTAAAAAAGAACCTGCTCAACAATATCCAGGAGCACATCCTTCCCGACGGAAAGATATTTGTAATCCCTCCCGAATGGTTTACCAAATACTCTGATATCCTACGAAATGCAGATATTGAAGATAAAAATATAAAGCTGAAAAAAGTTTTCTTCAACCTGCTGGAATTTGACGATAAAAAAGAAAAAGGAGAGCTTAGTGATGAATTGATATCCTTTTTCAACGAACCGGACAAGGTACAGCCCCCGCCAAAAGGACTAAATGCAACCCTGAGGCCTTATCAGATCGATGGATACAGATGGTTGAATCTTCTTTACAAAAACAAGTTCGGTGGGATACTTGCCGATGATATGGGGCTTGGAAAAACACTTCAGACCATAGCGTTGCTAGTCAAGCTTTATGAAAACACAAACTCTGGAGCGGCTATCCCAAAAGAAGATCCGGAACCGGTTCAACTTAGCCTGTTCGGCAACCAAAGCAAGTTCAACAAAACAGAGCTGCCGGCAAGCATCATCGTTTTGCCCACATCGCTGATACACAACTGGCACAACGAAATGGAACGTTTTGCCCCGCACCTTAAAGTATACATTTACA
>JALVJU010000373.1 GCA_027034005.1 Marinilabiliaceae bacterium | reverse complement strand
GAATTAAAAGATTATGTCAAGGGTTTGAAATCAGGCTATCATTTTGGTGCCGATTTGACATATTTTTTCTCCGAACCACTTGGATTTGGATTCAAATGTTTTGCGTTTAGGTCTTCCAATAGCAAAGATGACCTTTTAATTCCAGAACCAACAGGTTATAGAAATCTAAAAATGAGTGACGATTTAAAAATCTCATTTATCGGGCCGATGTTTTCGACAAGACTTTTAAACTTTGAAAAGAAAAATGCCCTGTTGACGAATCTTGCTATAGGATATATGGGATATACAGATAACATAGTTTTTGTTGATAAATACAAAATAACCGGTAATACAGTAGGATTCGCTTTTGAGATAGGTTACGATATTGGACTATCTGAAAATATATCGTTAGGTCTTCAGATATCTATGATAACAGGTGCTTTGTCAAAATTTGATTTGCATAAAGGAGACATTACACAAACAATTAAATTGGATAAAGAAGAGCATGAGAGCCTTAATCGATTTGACTTTTCAATTGGATTAAGATTTGGCAAATAGTGCTTTGCCAAACAATTAAACATCGTATAAGGTTTGTCAGCAATATGTTCAACAAAAAACATGGTGCATCGGGCAGGCTGTGTTAAATCGAAACATTGAACAGCAAATAAAATTAATGGTAAATTGAGAGTGAGGCATTTCAAAGTCTCGCATTATGCATATAATAACCGTTGTAGCCAATGCAAGCAATGCGAACAGAAAGTTATGAGTATATGAAAATAAATATCATCATCATACAATTTTTGGTTTCTTATAGTCTTTACGCAAACTCATATTATGTTGAGACAAGCGGAAATGATTCAAGCCCGGGAACTGAAACACAACCGTGGAGAACGATACAAAAAGCTGCAAATACCTTAATTGCAGGAGATACGGTTTTTATTAAAGCAGGTACATACAATGAAAGGGTTATTGTTCAAAATTCCGGAACATCAAATAATTACATAGTTTTTTCAAATTATCAAAATGACAATGTTATTGTCGACGGAAACGGGATTTCCTGGGGAGGCAGTTGGAACGGTTTGTTTGATATATCTGACAAAGGTTATATTCAAATATCAGGTTTAAAAATTAAAAATGCAGATTACGGCGGTATCTGGATAGAAAATTCTGACCATATTATTATCGAAAATAATTATACTTACAATACTTTCTCTTCCGGAATTGGGGTATGGAACAGCAGTTATGTTACATTAAATAACAATGAAATAGAATTGGCTTGTAATGACGGAGAACAAGAATGTATCACTATTTCTAATTCTTTTAACTGCGAAATCAGCCAAAATAATATTCACGATAATGGTTCGGGAGCAAACGGAGGAGAAGGAATTGATGTTAAACAAGGTTCTCACGATATAAATGTTTTTAAAAACATAGTGCATCATCTTAACGAACGAATCGGGATTTACGCAGATGCGTGGGACGCCCATACCTATAACATCAATATTTACCAAAATATAGTTCATGATTGCGGAAATAACGGAATGGTTGTTCAATCAGAAATGGGAGGGACTATTGAATATGTATCGTTCTATAACAACATAGTGTATCGTAACAAATGGGACGGGATTACAGTTGGGAGCGTCACAGCATCAGATACCGTATCTTCTACTCCGGTCCGACATATTAAGATTATCAATAATTCACTGTACAAGAATGGTGAGATTTTAAATGGCTGGGGATTTGGTATTCTCGTTGATAATCCTGATGCAAAAGATATTACGATAAGAAATAATATATGTAGTGAAAATAGTGCACAAATGGGTGTTCAGCAAATCAATTCCGGTGGAGTTATTGACCATAATTTATTTTACGGGAATAATACTGCTTCAGGTGCTGTTTACGGGAACGACAGTATAATTGGCAATCCATTGTTTATTAATTCAAATTTGTTTGATCTTCATTTACAAAACAATTCTCCAGCCATCGATAAAGGAAGTTCAAATAATGCACCAGGTTTAGATTTTGATAACAATCAAAGACCGGTGGGATTAAGTTTTGATATAGGTGCATACGAATATAATCCGGCATTAAAGATTCAAGAGAACAGCGATTTGAACAATTTTGTTAAAATTTATCCAAATCCTGTAACGGATAAGTTGTGCTTAAGAATCAACGGAAGTAAGTATCAAAAGTATTCTTTTCAACTTTTTGATTTTAATGGAAAAGTAATAAGAAAAGTGATAATTGGTGAAATAAAAGAAGATTTGATTTTTATTGATACAAAAAATTTAGTTTCAGGACTATATATTCTGAATATCTTGTCAGATAATAAGTTGGTAATAAATAAAAAGCTGATAATTGAATGACGCACCGGCTTCAACAATTCATCTTCTGATGGCCGGAACAGCTTGTCCCGTAATGCGGGAGCCTAATCTGAATGCGGTGCTGAAGGAACTGAGTTCCTGCAGTCTGCCTTGTTTTAGAAAAATAATAATGTTTCAGGCCAGGAGTTCCGGGATTGTTCGAAGGTTCACAGTGTACGTTTTCCCTAAAAACTTCGATTCGTCTGACGGAAGGAGGACAACCGAACGTTGATTGGAATAGGTTCCCTCCTAACATCGAAAAAAAAAGAGGCTCGTTCAAAATAAAATTGAAGTGCCTCTTTTTTATGCTGTAAACTCAGGGTTATTTCAGTTCTCCTTCGTCGGGCAGTTCATAAACCCTTGTTTCGGGGTTGATGCGGTAGGTTTTGTAGCTGACATCGTCCCCGTTGACGAAAATGCGGATAAATGTGCTTCTTGCTCCTTTGTCACCGTCGCCGCGAGCATGGCCGGCATCCATGTGCCACAGCTTGTTCACCTTAACAGTGCTGTAGTTATGGGTATGCCCCACAATGTATGCCTTAACACCGTAATCCTGCAGCAACTTAACAAAACGGTCCCTGTCCTCTGGGTACTGGTTAAGGCAGTCGTGTACGTGCCTGAACCTTTGGTTCTCGATGTCGGGCATTGGATATGCCGGCTCGTGGCCCAATACAAAGATATTTTCTTTTCTGTTTTTCTCAAGGTCGTTCTTAAGCCAGTTGTAAATCATGTCGTTGATGTCTCCTTTCGTACAGTTATCGCAGCTGTCGGCAGCGTATTCATTTAAAATTACAAAATGCGAATTGCCGTAATCAAAGGAGTACATTGTTTCTTTTGTTGATTCCGGGCCCTCATTCACAATGTTTGGCAACGTGTTGCCGTTTTTGTTGTAGTTGCGCATCCATTCCATGTCAGCGGGTGTTTCTGCCTCATGGTTTCCCACAATGGGATACCACGGTATGTCGGGGCTGATATATTTTTGTATGGTGTAAAGGACCTTGGAAGGAGGGTCGATATCGCCCGGTGATACAACAAAGGCATCATTGCCTGTTTTTTTTATCGCTTCACATGCACCGCGAAACATGTGGATGTCATCTCCGGTGTGTGCCCTTGTGTCGGCAACTATGACAAAGGAGAAATTATCAGAGTGCCTGTTGGTATTAATGCTGCACCCTGCAAGTATTGTGGTGAGAAGAAAAAAAAGTCCTGTTTTGATTTTCATGGTAATATATTTTAAATGATTCTAATTCTGGAATGTCATTAATTTGCTGATATACTTGCCAAGTATGTCGAATTCAATGTTTACAACGGAACCCTCCTTTATCTGGTGAAAGTTGGTGAACTCGTATGTGTATGGGATGATGGCTACGGAGAATTTGTCGTCCCTGCTGTTCACAACTGTCAGACTTACCCCGTTCACGGTCACTGAGCCCTTTTCAACGGTCATGTAGCCCTGCTTTGCCTTATCCTTGTCAAAGGCATACTGGAAGGTGTAGTACCAGCTTCCGTCGGCCTCTTTTACCTCTATGCATTTGGCAGTCTGGTCAACATGGCCCTGTACGATGTG